>NZ_JBIRCY010000135.1:2500-5575 GCF_044326205.1 Mesorhizobium sp. IMUNJ 23232 | reverse complement strand
GGGCATTGAGAATGAGAACGATCAAGCCGATCGAGCTATTAGTACCGGTAAGCTTCACACATTGCTGCGCTTCCACACCCGGCCTATCAACGTGGTCGTCTTCCACGGCTCTAAGGGAATACTCGTTTTAAGGTGGGTTTCCCGCTTAGATGCCTTCAGCGGTTATCCCGTCCGGATATAGCTACCCTGCTATGCGGCTGGCGCCACAACAGGTCCACCAGAGATCCGTCCATCCCGGTCCTCTCGTACTAGGGACAGATCCTTTCAATATTCCTACACCCACGGCAGATAGGGACCGAACTGTCTCACGACGTTCTGAACCCAACTCACGTACCGCTTTAAATGGCGAACAGCCATACCCTTGGGACCTGCTCCAGCCCCAGGATGCGATGAGTCGACATCGAGGTGCCAAACAACCCCGTCGATATGGACTCTTGGGGGTCATCAGCCTGTTATCCCCGGCGTACCTTTTATCCGTTGAGCGATGGCCCTTCCACGCGGGACCACCGGATCACTATGACCGACTTTCGTCTCTGCTCGACTTGTCTGTCTCGCAGTCAGGCAGGCTTATGCCATTGCACTCAGCGAACGATTTCCGACCGTTCTGAGCCCACCATCGCGCGCCTCCGTTACTCTTTAGGAGGCGACCGCCCCAGTCAAACTACCCACCATACATTGTCCCGGACCCGGATGACGGGCCGCGGTTAGACATCCATAGAGATAAGGGTGGTATTTCAAGGGTGGCTCCACAGAAACTGGCGTCCCTGCTTCAAAGCCTACCACCTATCCTACACATGCCACTACGAATGCCAATGTAAAGCTATAGTAAAGGTGCACGGGGTCTTTCCGTCTAACCGCAGGAACCCCGCATCTTCACGGGGAATTCAATTTCACTGAGTCTATGCTGGAGACAGCGGGGAAGTCGTTACGCCATTCGTGCAGGTCGGAACTTACCCGACAAGGAATTTCGCTACCTTAGGACCGTTATAGTTACGGCCGCCGTTTACTGGGGCTTCGATTCAAAGCTTGCACCTCTCCTCTTAACCTTCCAGCACCGGGCAGGCGTCAGACCCTATACGTCGCCTTGCGGCTTCGCAGAGCCCTGTGTTTTTGATAAACAGTCGCTACCCCCTGGTCTGTGCCACCCCCTTACACTTGCGTGCAAAGGGGTCACGCTTCTTCCGAAGTTACGCGTGCAATTTGCCGAGTTCCTTCAGCATAGTTCTCTCAAGCGCCTTGGTATACTCTACCAGACCACCAGTGTCGGTTTCGGGTACGGACTATAAGGAGGAGCTATTTCCTGGAACCACGCAGCAGCCCGACCAATCCGATAAGGTCGAACTACAGTGATGATCCGTCACTACCTCCAGGCTCACGAATATTAACGTGATTCCCATCGACTACGCCTTTCGGCCTCGTCTTAGGGTCCGGCTAACCCTGCTCAGATTAACTTTAAGCAGGAACCCTTGGTCTTTCGGCGGGGGAGTCTCTCACTCCCCTTACGTTACTCATGTCAGCATTCGCACTTCTGATACCTCCAGGATGCCTCACGGCTGTCCCTTCGCAGGCTTACAGAACGCTCCGCTACCGCTCGCATCGCTGCGAACCCAAAGCTTCGGTGTATGGCTTTAGCCCCGTTACATTTTCGGCGCAAAGACCCTTATTTAGACCAGTGAGCTGTTACGCTTTCTTTAAATGATGGCTGCTTCTAAGCCAACATCCTGGTTGTTTTGGGATCCTCACATCCTTTCCCACTTAGCCATAACTTGGGGACCTTAGCTGTTGGTCAGGGTTGTTTCCCTTTTCACGACGGACGTTAGCACCCGCCGTGTGTCTGCCGACTAGTACTCCTCGGTATTCAGAGTTTACTTAGGTTTGGTAATCCGGTGAGGACCCCTAGCCCATGTAGTGCTTTACCCCCGAGGGTATTCGGTCGACGCTCTACCTAAATAGATTTCGCGGAGAACCAGCTATTTCCGAGTTTGATTGGCCTTTCACCCCTAGCCACAAGTCATCCCGAACTATTGCAACAGTTATGGGTTCGGCCCTCCAGTAGGTGTTACCCTACCTTCAGCCTGCTCATGGCTAGATCACTCGGTTTCGGGTCTAATGCGACGAACTGAACGCCCTGTTCAGACTCGCTTTCGCTGCGCCTACACCTACCGGTTTAAGCTTGCTCGTCACACTAAGTCGCTGACCCATTATACAAAAGGTACGATGTCACCCTTGCGGGCTCCATCTGTTTGTAGGCAACCGGTTTCAGGTACTTTTTCACTCCCCTTGTCGGGGTGCTTTTCACCTTTCCCTCACGGTACTAGTTCGCTATCGGTCATGCACGAGTACTTAGGCTTGGAGAGTGGTCTCCCCATGTTCAGACAGGATTTCACGTGTCCCGCCTTACTCAAGGACTTTTGCTCGCATTACGCGTACGGGGCTGTCACCCGCTGTGGCCACACTTTCCAGAGTGTTCCGCTTGTCTCGCAAAAGCCGCTGGCCTGGTCCGGGTTCGCTCGCCACTACTTCCGGAGTCTCTGTTGATGTCCTTTCCTACGGGTACTTAGATGTTTCAGTTCCCCGCGTTCGCTTCTTTCACCCTATGTATTCAGGTGAAGATACCTATCACAAATGCTTGGAAACCACAGAAGCAGTTGCCTGCTCCTCTGATTTTCCAAGCACTTTAGGTGGGTTTCCCCATTCGGAAATCGTCGGATCAAAGGGTATTCGCACCTCCCCGACGCTTATCGCAGCGTATCACGTCCTTCATCGCCTGTGCATGCCAAGGCATCCACCAATTGCCCTTAAGACACTTGATCGTTCTCATTGCCAATGCCCATCGTTAGGGCAGTAGGGGATTAGGGCAGTAGGGCAGTATGTTGTTCACATAATACCGCATTGCCTCATCGCCCCGCCGCCATCGAATGGCATCGGCACAAAAAGACCAGCTTCTCGAGATCAGTCCGGGGGCGCGGTTAGGCTTACCCATCATGTGCCGCGGATTGAGCGTCCACGGCGACGGACCGTATCCATCATCGCCCAGCCGCTTACGAAAGGTTATGGACCTTCCAAGGCCAAGCT
>NZ_JBIRCY010000134.1:0-5653 GCF_044326205.1 Mesorhizobium sp. IMUNJ 23232 | reverse complement strand
CACGGCAAAGCCGCTGCCTAAAAAGCCGATGGTTTCCGTCCAGAAGTCCACGATATCTCTCCTGACAAAAGCGGCCGCGACATAGCGGGCGCCGGCATTTCAACGGGATCTTCGCCGCCTGCCTGCTGCGCCGTGGCCAAGCGTGACCGGCATCTTCCAGACAAACCTCCGGCTTCGCCCCGCGAAGGATGAAGCCGCGGGCACGTCTTGCTGACGGTAGTCTGGATGAGGCGCCGGAGGGGCGCTTACCCGGTCGACGATTTCAAGCCCTGCGTCTGTTCTTGTCTCTCTGTGTTCCTGGCTTCGGGCCGGTTATTCATCGCGCTTGCGGAATGCGCGGTGTCGAATTACCCGGCGACGGGTCGACAAGAAATCGACCATATTGCAGTAATATTCTGCAAATTTGCAGAATCAGAAGCCAACGATGCATTTCGAATGGAGTGACTTGCGCTATTTCTTGGCCGTTGCGCGCGCTGGGACGACCTTGGGAGCTGCACGCTCTCTCGCAGTAAACCAGACAACCTGCGCGCGTCGGATCACCGCGCTGGAGCATGCGTTGGGTGCCACGTTGTTTGAGCGCACAATCGCCGGCTATAAGTTGACGCCGCTCGGCTCGGCCTTGGTCACGCGGGCAGAACTCGTCGAGGCCGGCGCAGCGGCGTTCGTTAGGCATCTGGAAGCCACGCGGGCCGAACGCAGCCTGATCCGGTTTACGACAAGTGACTGGATGGTCGAGCAGATCGCTCAAGCAGCGATCACCCAGTTCGCTCGTCTGCGGCCTGACATACGCATTGCCTTGGACATAAGCGACCGGAAAGTGGACCTGATCGGAGGCGAAGCCGATGTTGCGCTCCGTGGAGGCTTTTCGTTGGATGAACCAACGCTGATCGCGCGCAAGGTCGCTGAGACGCCTTGGGGGTTCTACTGTAGTGTCGGCTACGCGGCGCGGCACAGAGCCCCGCGCACGATGGAAGAGGCGCTCGGCCATCCTTTGGCAACCCCGGCCGGACGGGCAGAAGTGCTTTTTCGAGAGTGGCGTGCGGATGTAAACATAAGCTATTCGACGAACAGCACCGCGACGCTGGTTGACGCCATCGCAGGAAACGATTTCGTTGGCATTCTCCCAATGCGGGTCGGTGACGCTAGGGATGACCTTCATTTTTGCTGTCCCGTCGAATATCTCACGCCGAGTATCTGGATCGTCTATCCCGAACGGCTGCGCGGGGTGCCGCATGTTCGCGCGTTCGTCGACCACCTATCCAAGCACATCAATACTTGGCGGCAGCAGCAGCGAAACGCCGCCGTCTGACGGGGTGGAAAGTGAGGCGAGCTCCCGCCCGAAAACGGGCGGGAGGCGAGTTGTCAGCCGCTGCTTACGCCACGGAGAAATCGGCGTTGGTCAGCGCCAGTCCGACGGTGAGCGTGGCGAAGTGGATGCCGGCCGAGCCATCGAGGCCGTCGGCGTCGTAGAACAACTTTCCGCTGTCGCGCTCGTAGATGATGTGGTCGGAAGCATCCTGCGCCAGGCCGGTGTTGTTGGAGCGGAACGCCGCCCCCGACAGCGTGCCGGTGTCGAGCGACTTGAAGATCGCGTCGGACAGCAACATGCGGTCGGCCGGCACACTGAAATCGAGGATCTTGTCGACATTGGCCGCGCCGATCGTGGAGGCGAACACGAACGTGTCGGCGCCGCTGCCGCCGCGCAGCGTGTCGATACCGCCCTTGCCCTCCAGCCTGTTGGCGCCGGCATTGCCGGTGATCTGTTGGCCGAACTCGTTACCGGTCAAGTCGATCGCCGACGTGCCGGTCGAGCCGTTAGTCTGCAGCACCTCCACATGGACGCCGGTGTCGAGCTTGTAGTCCACCGTGGCGATCACCGCGTCGGAGCCGTTTCCGGCGGTTTCGATGACGATGTCGCCGGAATTGAACACCCTGTAGGTATCGTCGCCGCCCAACCCCTTCATCACGTCAGCGGCACCGCCGCCGGTGTGCAGCAAATTGTCGCCCGCGTTGCCGAGAATTTCCTGCTTCAGTGCATTGCCCGTCAGGTTTATGTCGGAAAAGCCCTTCGTGTCGGTCGTCGAAAGGATTTCGATATTGTCGCCATCGCCCAGGGTGAAGCTTTCGGTCGCCGCGGCGCGGTCGGCGGTGCCCTCTCCTACATCTTCTATGATGGCGTCGGTCCGGGTCACGATGTAAAGGTCGTTGCCTGAGCCACCCACCAGAATGTCGGTGCCGGATCCTCCGTCCAGTGTGTCAGCGCCGCCATCGCCTTTGAGCAGGTCACCTCCATCGCCACCAAGCAGTTTGTTTGCAACAGCATCGCCCTCGATGTCGTCGCTGAAAGCACTGCCGATTACCTGTTCGATATTGTCGAGAAGATCACCTTCGGCGTCGCCGCCGCTGGCGGCTGCCGCGAAAGCTCCGTTGGTCCGATAGCTGGTGGTCGTGTCGGAAGAGAGGGAAAGGATGATGGCTGCGGCCGAGGCCGAATAGTCGGCGATGTCGAAACCAGCGCCACCGTCCAGGCGGTCGGCGCCTGCACCCCCGATCAGGACGTCGTTGTCGCCGTCGCCGGACAACTCGTCATCGCCTATACCGCCCTCCAGCCTGTCGTTCCCGGCCAAGCCGCCGAGCTCGTCGCCGCCGTTCAGCCCGCGCAGGCGATTGTCGCCGAGGTCGCCTGTAATTGTGTCAGCGAAGTTCGATCCATCGAGATTTTCGACATCGACAAAGCTGTCCCCAGCCGCATCGCCGCCTTGGGCGATGGCGAACGCCAGGACGATGTTAACGCCGGCCTTGGAGTCGATGTAGGTCGCGGTATCAACGCCGCCACCGCCGTCGATCACGTCGCCGGACGCGCCGCCGACGAGAACGTCGGCTCCCTCGCCACCGAAGAGGATGTCGGAATCCGCGCCGCCATCCAGGTGATCAGCGGCGCCACCACCGGAAATCGTGTCCACCCCGGCACTTCCGAAGAATTGCTCGCCAGCGTCCGTCCCGAGAAAGCCGTCGTCGAACCCGGAGCCAATGATCTTTTCGACTGAAGAGTATGTGTCGCCCTGGGCGTCGCCGCCTTGCCCGATGGCACCGGCAAGATTGATGAACACGGCCGCGCCCGAGGCGGAATAGTCGGCGGCATCGAACCCCCCGTCGCCATTCAAAATGTCGGCGCCGGCGCCGCCGATCAGGATGTCGTCCTGATTACCACCGGACAAGGTGTCGATGCCCTCGCCGCCAGCCAGAAGATCGGCGCCACCACCGCCGGAGATCGTGTCCACGCCGGCGCCTCCGAAGAACTGCTCGCCAGCTTCCGTCCCCAGAAAGCCGTCGTCGAACCCGGAGCCAATGATCTTTTCGACTGAAGAGTATGTGTCGCCCTGGGCGTCGCCGCCTTCCCCGATCGAACCGGCAAGATTGATGAACACGGCCGCGCCCGAGGCGGAATAGTTGGCGGTATCAAATCCCGCGTCGCCATTCAGGATGTCCGCGCCGGAGCCGCCGATCAGGACGTCGTCGTGATCGCCACCGGACAAGATGTCGATGCCTGCGCCGCCCAAGAGTGTATCGTTGCCGCCGGCGCCCGCCAGAATGTCGTCACCGTTGGCACCTTCCAGGCCATTTTCACCGTTATCTCCGGCTAGGGTGTCGCCGAATGCCGAGCCCCTAAGGCTCTCGATACCGACAAGCGTGTCTCCCGTGGCGTCGCCGCCACCTGCAAGGCCATTCAACAAGTCAATGACGACGCCGACATTCGAGCCCGTATAGCTCGCGATATCGATACCCTCACCGCCTGAGATGCTGTCCGCACCCGCGTCACCGCGAAGCACGTCATTTCCGCCGTTGCCGAGGATCAGGTCGGCACCAGCGCCGCCGAAAATCCCATTCCCGCCATTGTCGCCCGCGAGTCCATCGTCAAATGCAGAACCGACAAAATTCTCGATCGAGATAAATATGTCGCCCTCGGCATCGCCGCCATCGGCGGTGTTGTTGATCCGATCGATGAATACAGCGGCTCCAGATGTGCTGTAGTCTGCTGTGTCGAAGCCGGCGCTTCCGTCCAAGAAGTCTGCGCCCGCGCCGCCACGCAACGTATCGTTGCCTCCAAAGCCGTTGAGAGTGTCTGCAAAGTCGGATCCGACCAGGAAGTTGTCGTTTCCGTCGCCATTCACGATTGCCATTGTAGTCGTCCTTCCAAAAAGGTTGATCTGCCGCGATGCGCGGCTGGTTGTTGCCGGCATGCGGCAGGATTCGCCGCCCCCGCTCCGGGCGGCGGCAAAATTCCAGTTGGATGGGTTTGGCGTCGGGTCGTCTGCGATAGGAGCGGATGACAATCCCGGTCACGACCGTCAGCCGTGACCCTGGCGGATTGAATCCCGCAGCGCCGTTGCCATGTTATCAGGTGGAGCGGCTCGATCAGTCTCCTAGCACGTGAGCCAGCATGAACATCGTGACTGCCGCCTGCACGGTGATCGAGGCGGTGCGCGGCCAGTTGTAGCGGACCAGTTCCGCGATGAGCGCCTCGTTCTTGCCGGACTTCTCCAGCTTGCCGTGCCGCGGGATCGCCAGGCCGACGGTGACTAGAAGCCCGACAATGCCGGCCGCCACGTTGCCGGCTGTCATCCAGGCCGGCACAGCCGGGCCGAGGAACGTCAGCGCGACCGGCAGCAGGAAGCAGGCAAATCCCGGCACGATAACCACAAGCGGGATCCGGCTCGTATAGAAGCGATGGTAACCGACATAATCGGCCTGTCCCACCTTGGCGAACAGCGGATAGATGACGATCTGCCCAAACCAGACCTGTCCGAGACACCAGAAACACAGGGCGGTCCAAAGCAGGAGGTAGAGTTTTGAATTGTCCATGATGCTAGCGTCCATGCGAGAGCGGCTGAGCCGGCGGGAGGTCGAGCCGGGAGGCCGCGACAAGGAGGTCGCCTTCCGACGTATCGAACGCCAGGAAGGACGAGGCGAAGAAGTCGTATTCCGGGCTCCGCACGAAGCCGGCCCGATGGTAGAGGCCGCGCGCCGTCGCCATGAAGGCTCCGGTGTGAAGGCCGATGACCTCGGATCCGTCTTCGCGCGCGGCCGCAATGCAGTGATCGACGAGGCGTTTGCCCAGCCCGCGGCCACGCACACGCGGATGAACTGCCAGTGTGCGGAAGGTCGCCCAGCCCGCTGGTAGAAGGCGGTCCTGCCGGCGCCAGCGGTCGACATAAGTCACCGTGCCGGCAATGCCTTCCGCGTCCTCGATGACCAGCAGGTCGCCGGCGTTCCAGCGACCCGCGATGTTGCGGGAATAGGCGATGTAACGCTCGATCGGCGGACGCCCGACGCTGAGAAACGGCGTAAGGGCTGCGCCGATAAGATCAGCGATTTCGGGGGTCTCGACGCGTTCTGCGCTTCGGATCACGGTTTTCGGCATGCACGTCACATCCTTTCCGGCGCGATCTGACCGGCTGCACCGTGGCGTCATCAATTGCGATTGCGAGGGTTAAGCTGCCGATTTCGTCGTCAGGGAAGCCTGCGCCTTCAATCGCCACGCGCGAGTGCGGCCGCCCTCTCGAGGCTGATCTTGGTGACGAGCGGATCCGCATGACGATGCACCATTTGCCAGTCGGGGCCATCGCGGCGATAGACCTGGGTCACGCGCAAT
>NZ_JBIRCY010000133.1:0-260 GCF_044326205.1 Mesorhizobium sp. IMUNJ 23232 | reverse complement strand
GAGACTGATGGGGGGCTGGAGTTCCTCGAACGCTTGAACTCGATGCCGTCAGCACCGAGTTTGACCGGAGCCCCGTTCGATCCGGCTTCATCACGCGAATTCTTCGATCGGAAGGCAGTCGCCGCTATGAAAGTGCCACCCACGCCGGCGCATGATCGCTCGCCCCCTCGAGGGCACGAACGTGCCGGTCGACACCCGCCCCCACCATGCGATTCGAAAGGTCGGGTGTGAGCAGAAGATGGTCTAGCCTCAGCCCTGCA
>NZ_JBIRCY010000132.1:0-5591 GCF_044326205.1 Mesorhizobium sp. IMUNJ 23232 | reverse complement strand
CGAGACTGATGGGGGGCTGGAGTTCCTCGAACGCTTGAACTCGATGCCGTCAGCACCGAGTTTGACCGGAGCCCCGTTCGATCCGGCTTCATCACGTGAATTCTTCGATCGGAAGGCAGTCGCCGCTATGAAAGTGCCCCCCACGCCGGCGCATGATCGCTCGCCCCCTCGAGGGCACGAACGTGCCGGTCAACACCCGCCCCCACCATGCGCTTCGAAAGGTCGGGTGTGAGCAGAAGATGGTCGAGCCTCAGCCCTGCATCCCTAGTCCATCGATTCCGTCTGTAGTCCCAGAACGTGTAGATCCGTTCCTCAGGATGAAGAGTGCGAAGTGCGTCGGTCCACCTGCGACCGACCAATTTGCCGAAAGCCGCTCGGCTCTCGGGGTGGACAAGAGCATCGTCGTCCCAGGACTTCGTCGGATAGATGTCGAGTTCAGTTGGCGCAACGTTGAAGTCGCCGGCGAGGACTAATGGCGCTCTGCTCTTGCGAAGCCGTGTCGCCTGCCTCTGAAGACGGTCGAGCCAGGCCAGCTTGTAATCGAACTTGGGACCGGGCTGCGGATTGCCATTTGGCGCGTAGATGCAGGCGATGAGGACGCCTGCCACCGCTGCCTCGATGTATCGGCTCTGCAGATCGGCGTCGTCGCCTGGAAGAGCGGTGCGCGTCAGAACGGGCTCGGTTCCGCGCGCCAGAATGGCGACACCGTTCCATGTTCTCTGCCCCAACCAGACCGCGCCGTATCCGGCCTGCGCCAACGCGGCAGCGGGGAAGTCGCGGTCGAGGCACTTTAGCTCCTGAAGACAGGCCACATCCGGCCTCCTTGCTTCAAGCCAGGACAGAAGATTTGGCAGGCGTCGGTTGATATTGTTGATGTTGTAGGTCGCGATGAGCATCACCCCTAACACATCGCCATCACCAGCGTTCCAGGCGAAGGGTCCGCCGAACCGTTTTCATAGTTTGATTGCTACGAGGAACTGCCTGCCGGTTGTCGCATTGTCTTGAAGGTCTTATTCATCAACCACTTCACGGTTCAAAAATTGCCCCTTGACGAGTTGCCGATGGAAATCCCGCCGACGCTGCCGCAATCTCTCGCCGCAGCATTTCGGCGGGAAGCACCCTTATCCATCGAACTGAACGGTGAAGTCTCATGCACGACTATTGCCTCCTATAACGTTCACAAATGCGTCGGCGTCGACGGCCAGTTTGATCCCGCGCGTGTCGTCGACGTTATCTGCGAACTCGACGCCGATGTGGTTGCGCTGCAGGAGGCTGACGAACGTATCGGTGACAGGCGCGGTCTTCTCGACCTTGTCGCCTTGCAAAAGAAGACCGGTCTCATCCCGACACATCCTCAACGGAACGACAGTCATGGGTGGCACGGCAATCTCATCCTCGTCAGACGTGGCGTTGTTCAAGGTTTTCGACAGGTTAACCTGCCGGGCCTCGAACCTCGCGGAGCCCTCATCGTCGATCTGGAAATCAGCGGTGTAGCGCTGAGGGTTATCGCGGCACACTTTGGGCTGCTGCGCCGGTCACGGGCGCGGCAGGCACATGCGCTTCTGGAGGCGACGCATCCCGTTATGCAGCCCACAATCCTGCTCGGCGATCTGAATGAATGGCGGGTTCGCAACCGGTCGTCGCTGAATACGCTGTTGCCACATTTCGGGCCGATCCATGCTGTTCTGCCAAGCTTTCCCTCCCGCTTTCCGTTACTGGCGCTAGATCGCATCCTGGCACGCCCGGCGAGCCTGATATCGCGCATCGAAGTCCATCAAAGCCCGTTGGCGCGGCTGGCCTCCGATCATCTCCCTCTCAAGGCGCAACTTAACCTTTCCGGCGCAGCCCAGCCCGCCGCGCAACCGGCAATGCTCTCGCACGTTACCTAGGCGGACACGGTTTCATTGGGATCGCATGGACCTGGGCATCGCACAATCCGCCGACGACAGGATCAAGGCTGGCAAAACCGGCCTGCAGCTCGTTTCCGACAATTTCGATGCGATGGCGGTTCGTGTGCTTGCCGCTCGCAGCGCGATCCACAGCCTCGATCTGATGTATTACCTCTGGCATGACGACCAGTCCGGCCGGGCACTCATGCAGGAGGTCGTGGGCGCGGCCGAACGCGGCGTTCGGGTGCGGATCCTGCTTGACGACATGAACCCCCAGGTGAACGATGCGGCCTATCTTGCACTCAATGCCCACGAGAACATTGAGCTCAAGCTCTTCAACCCGAGTGGGATGAGGAACGGCAGTTGGTTGCGCTATTTCGAGCTTGTTTCCCGTCTGTTTGCGATGACCCGTCGGATGCACCACAAAGCCTGGCTGGTCGACCGACGTATCGCGATTGTTGGCGGCCGCAACATCGGTGATGCCTATTTCGGCGCCGCCGATACTAATTTTCGCGATCTTGACTTTCTGCTTCAGGGGGCCGCGGTCCAACAAACGCAAGATATCTTTGAGGCCTATTGGAACTGCGCGGCAGCGCTGCGCATCGACACGCTCCATCCCTCAGTGCCGGCCGACCGTCTGGACAGCCTCGGTGCCGGCAGCATTGGCGACGACGACAAGATTTTCGGCAATGTCAGTGCCAGAATGACCATCGATGAATTCATCTCGATGGGCAACAGCGTTCATTGGACGGAGAATGCGCGCGTCATCTCGGATCCGGCGTGCAAGGTCTCCGGCGACACGCCGGAAAAATGGCTGATAAACGAGTTGTTGCCTATCCTTGCAGAAAGCCGATCGAACCTCGAGATCGTGTCTCCGTATTTCATTCCCGGCCAACCGGGCTTGTCACTGCTGGCTGGGCTGGTCGAGCGTAGTGTTGATGTTTCGGTCCTGACCAACTCGTTGGCCGCAACCGACGTAGCTTTCGTCCACGGTGCCTATGCCAACTATCGGGTTCCTCTTCTCAAGGCCGGGATCAAACTGTTCGAACTGCAGCCTTTCAATAGCGAGAGGAACATCTCGGTCTTTGGTTCGAAGGGGGCCAGCCTGCATACGAAAGCATTCACGGTCGATCGTAAGATGGGCTTTGTCGGCTCGTTCAATTTTGATCCTCGGTCGGTGTCACTCAACTCCGAGATGGGCGTGCTTTTCGAGGACGAAGGATTGACCGCCGAACTCAATGAACGGATCGACGGCGAGAAGGCCCCGCGAACGAGCTATCGCGTCCTACTTGAAGGCGAGCGACTTCGCTGGCGGGAAGAGGTTGACGACAGCATCCGCAGTTACCGCCACGAGCCTGGCGCCAGCATCTACAGGAAGTGTCTGGCCCGGTTAGTTCGCTACTTGCCGATTGAATCACAGCTGTGACAGGCTGCGTTCACCAAACTTGGTGGCGATTCCCCGAAAATCCCTTGGCTTGACCTTGATAGTGTCGATGTGGAGGTCCGGGATGTGGATGTCGCGGACCTTCATCCCCTTAGGCGGCAGCGTCCGCGGATCCAGACCAGGACTGCCGTGATGGAATTCATCTCCGCGGCCGTGGGGCAGCGGGAAGGCGGCTTCGCGGCTGCCGACGCTGGCAAGTTCGGCCGAGAGGTTTGTCAGGTGATGCGCGACCAGGTGCACGACCTCGCCCTCGCGCTGGATGCGGCCACGAGCCGCAAACATGCTGGCGGCGAGGATGATGCGGCGCTGCCTTTCGAACAGCTTTGGCCAGATTACGAGATTGGCGATGCCGGTCTCGTCCTCGATGGTGATGAACATGACGCCCTTGGGCGATCCGGGCCGTTGCCGGACAAGGACGAGGCCGGCGGCTTCGATCCATTGGCGGTCGCGGCCGTTCATTGCATCGCGACAGGTGACGATACGGCGGCGCCTCAGATCGGAGCGAAGGAACGACATTGGATGTGCACGCAGGGTCAGGCTGACATGCCCATAGTCCTCGACGACTTCGCTGCCGGCGGTCATGGGCCGGAGCGCGATTGTTGGCTCGGCGAGTTCGGGGATTGTCTCTTCTGCGCGTCGGGCGGCCGCCTCGAAAAGTGGAAGCGGCTCATCGCGAAGACCCTTGATCTGCCAAAGAGCTTCGCGGCGGGAGAGGCCAAGACTTTCCCGGAAGGCGTCGGCTTCTGCCAGTTGCACCAGGGCCGCGATCGGCACGCCGGCGCGGCGCCATAGATCGTCGACCGATGAATATGGCTCTTCGGGGCGTGCGGCCAGCAGCGTCGCGGCATTGGAGTTAGCCAGACCTCGCACCATGCGCATGCCTAGCCTGACGGCAAATTTTTCATCACCTGCCGGCTCCAGCGTGCAGTCCCAGCGTGAGGCGTTGATACAGACCGGCCGAACCTCGACCTCATGATCGCGGGCATCACGCACGATCTGTGCCGGCGCGTAAAAGCCCATTGGCTGGGCATTGAGAAGTGCCGCACAGAAGACCTCGGGATGATGGCACTTCATCCAGGATGAAGCGTAGGCGATCAGGGCGAAAGAGGCAGCATGGCTTTCCGGGAAGCCATAGCTGCCAAAACCCTCGAGCTGCCGGAAGGTGCGCTCGGCAAACTCCTGCTCATATCCATTGTCGACCATGCCCTTGACCAGCTTGTCACGGAAATGGCTGACGCCGCCGGTAAACTTGAAGGTGGCCATGGCGCGGCGAAGTTGATCGGCCTGGCCGGCGGAAAAGCCCGCGCATTCGATGGCGACGCGCATCGCCTGTTCCTGGAACAGCGGGACACCCAGCGTCTTGCCCAGCACCTTCTCCAGTTCGGGCTTGGGATAAAACACCGCTTCCTTGTTTTCGCGGCGTCGCAGATAGGGATGCACCATATCGCCCTGGATCGGTCCCGGCCGCACGATCGCGACCTCAATCACCAGGTCATAGAAGGTCCAGGGTTTTATGCGCGGCAGCATCGACATCTGCGCCCGGCTTTCGATCTGGAAGAGGCCGAGCGTGTCCGCCTTACGGATCATCGCATAGGTCGGACCGTCTTCAGGCGGAATGGTTGACAGGTCATGGGTGACGCCCTTGTGCTCGATGAGCAGGTTGAAGGCGCGCTTCATGCAGGAAAGCATGCCCAGCGCCAGACAATCGACCTTCATGAAGCGCAGCGCATCGATGTCATCCTTGTCCCACTCGATCACCTGCCGGTCCTTCATCGCGGCCGGCTCGATCGGCACCAGATCGTCCAACCGGTCATTCGTGAGCACGAAACCGCCAGGGTGCTGGGACAGATGTCGAGGTGAGCCCATCAGCTGGCGAGCGAGGTCCAGCGCGAGTCGCAGGCGGCGGTCGCCGAGATTGAGGTTCAACTCCTCGACATGCTTGGGCTCAACACCTTCCTCCGACCAGCCCCAGACCTGCGAGGACAACATTTTGATAAGATCCTCGGTCAGGCCCAGCGCCTTGCCGACATCGCGTAGCGCGCCCTTGGAGCGATAACGGATCACTGTAGAGCAAAGGGCTGCGTGATCACGGCCGTAGGTGTCAATGGCGGCGCAAAACCAGGCCGTTGGGCGGCGCAAAAGTAGGCCACTTGGGCCGGCAAGCGGGGAACGGCGGGAGGGCGTAGCCCGACCAGCGGGGAACGGCGGGAGGGCGTAGCCCGACCACAGTTTGCCGCTTGCGGCGTCGGCGATTCCCT
>NZ_JBIRCY010000131.1:0-6334 GCF_044326205.1 Mesorhizobium sp. IMUNJ 23232 | reverse complement strand
GCGCGGAGGCGCAAAAGAGACGGGGGCGCGAAACGTCCCGAAATCGCGTCAAAAGCTACGTCTCTTGGGCCTACATTACATGCTGAACCCTGCTAAGTCACGGAAATGTCGAGGCTATTCCGAGACGGTTGAGACGGCACAGTTGAGGGAGAACTAGGTGGTGCAGCCACCAGTTTGGATAGAACCCGTCTCGGCTAAAATTCCCTGATAAACAGGGAAAAACAGGGAAAAATTCGCAATTTGGGCTGCCACATCGGCTTTTGCGTCAGAAATTAACACGCAAGATCAATGGCTTGGCGCAAAATTCCCTGGGTAAAAGAACAGGGAATTTGCTGAAGCAAACAGGGAATGTAACAGGCGAAGAGGCAAAATATCAGGGAAACTTCCGAAAAAGCGTTGTCGAAACCTGGGAACGATTGTCGTTATCCGGGATGACATTGTCGTTAGGTGGGAACACATTGCGCCAAGCCGGGAAGCGATTGCCTTTGGCCGACTGGGCATTGTCTTCCGGCGGGAGAGGATTGCCGCTTCCTGGGACCGGATTGCGCAATGCCGGGAAGGTATTGCTGTTTGGCGAGACTCGATGGCGTGCGAAGGCCGCCCTAGCCGTCTCGTCCGCCTCATCGTGGAATTTGACGTGGGCGGTTTCTCGCATCCGTCAATGTGAACGTAGCTTCAAGTCGGAGGTTGGGAGACACCACCGCCATCGCGAGGCGACGCAGTTATCGATCCTCCCGCACCCAGTGCCGACACTAAGATTTTCAGAGATCCATGACAGATCTCAAACGATCTGCGCGCAACGAGTAGTTGCAATACATAGTTAGCAGAGTGTATCATTAGAATTGATAATTGTAATCACCAAGCATTCATGATAGGGTAAATCATTCTAGCGGCGCGTTTGCTATGAAGGCTTCGCGTTCGCACCTGATATTTGAAGGGATTATACTTATAAAAATTTGCCATCTGGAGCGGGAGGCGTAAATGGCGCAAGGGTTTGTGCAAGTATTGATAAATCTTGATCAGTACAAAGAGTTGCTGCGCCCGCCGGGTGTGACTGACCTCGATTGGACAAACGTCTGGAACCAGTTTAAGGCGCGTTTTCATTTCGATAACTTGTCTGGGCCTCCGTTTCTGTCGATTTATAGTCTTCTTGAGGCGGTGGCTCCGGAAAGTAATGAGTTATACTTGATTGGGCAGGGAACCCGTGATCTGGGCGAATTGCTGCAATTTGCTTTGCTGCAGTCGACGGGCGTTCTTCCGAAGACCGTCCTCGCAAGCAGCGTCGATCTGAATCTGTCCGGAGGGCCGATCGACCTGTTTCTGGCGAGAACCTATGACGGCTCGATGCTTGCCCGCAACAAGGCAGGAATGTTCGGGGACGGTTGGTCTTCGAACTTCGACATTTCCGCCGTGACCGACACCAAGGGAAATGTCGTCATTGCGGCGCCGGGGGCTCTGCGATCATTCACCTTGAATGCGGACGGGACCTTCAGTGCCAACAACGGCGCCTTCGGCAGCCTAGCGCTGGTGGCGGGCGCCTATGTCCTGACTGAGACAGACGGCAGCACTGCGCAGTTCCGCGCCGATGGCCGATTGGCCGCGATGACTGACGCCAATGGGAACACGGTCACCGCGAACTGGTCGGTTGCCAATCAGTTGATCGGGGTCTCCTCTTCCACCGGACAATCGCTCATATTCACCTATAATGGTCAGGGCCGGGTCGCCACGGCCACGGATTCAGAGGGGCAAGTCACCACCTACACTTATGACGCGAGTGGCGCCCATCTGTTGAGCGTGACCACCGCCGCGGGCACGACAGCCTATGCTTACAAAGCGGCTCCTGGCACCCCCTCCGACAGCGCGTTGATTTCGATAACCTATCAAGACGGGACGCATCACTTCTTCGAATATGGCACCAATGGTCGCCTCACCGCCGAGTTCGACGATGGCAATGCGGACAAGGTCACCTACAACCATGGCACGCCCGGCAAGGTCGTTGTTACCGACGCTCTGGGGCACGAGACGACCCTATTTTATGATTCGGACGGCAACATCGCTCGCGTTCTCGACGCTAACGCCCATGCCACCAACCTAAGCTACGATGATTTCGGCAACTTGACCAAGGTCGTCACTCCAGGCGGGAGCGTTGCCTCCTATGCGTACGATTCGTTTGGTCACGTTACCAGTTTCATCGACCCGCTCGGTGGCACCATATCCTCATCCTACGACGTCCTGGGGCACATCGCTTCGCTGACCGATCAGCGCGGCAACACCATGACCTACGGACACGACGCAAAAGGCAATCTGACCTCCATTGGCTATGCTGACAGCACACAGACTACGTTCATTGCCACCGCCACAGGTCAACTGCATTCGGTAACTAATGCAAGAAGCCAGACGGCAACGTTCACCTATGATGCCGGCGGTCACGTCATTGCAAAAAACTTCTCCGACGGCACCAACGAGAGCTACACCTATGACAGCCACGGCAACCTGACTTCGGCCACCGCGCGCAATGGTGGTGCTACTAACTACACCTACGATGCAGCAGATCGCTTAACGAGCGTGACCGACGCTATCGGACGGACCGAAAGCTTCACATATGATGCTGCTGGGCGCCGTGTCGAACGGGTCGACCCCGATGGCACCGTCACGAAATATTCCTATGACGCAGCCGGCCGATTGTCCGAACTCCGGGATGGGGTGGACGGCCTACTAGTCAAATACAGCTACGATGCCGCCGGGCAGCTATCGCGCATCGACAATGGCAATGGCACACATACCTCCTATACGCACGATGCAGTGGGTAATGTGACGGCAATCAAAAATTTCTCTGCAGTCAACGCTGTTATATCTCAGGAAGTCTACAATTATACGATAGATTCGCAAGTCAGTACCAAGTCAACACTTGATGGTACGTGGACATATGCCTACGACAAAGCCGGTCAACTCACGCACGCTGTGTTCACGTCTACCAACGCCTCCGTCGCCAACCAGGATATCGCCTACGCCTACGACGCGGCTGGCAACCGCATCAGTACAACAGTCGACGGGGTGGTGACCAATTACACGGCGAACGCCCTCAATCAGTACACTTCCGCCACAGGGGTGTCTTACAATTACGATGCAGACGGCAATCTGAAGACCAAAACCGACTCTTCTGGCTCATGGACGTATACCTACGACATCGAGAATCAACTGACTGCAGTGGTCGGTCCGGGTGGTCAGACTTGGTCCTACAGCTACGACGCCCTCGGCAACCGTATTGCGAGTACCCACAACGGGATAACTGAAACCTATGTCATCGACCCATTCGGTCTCGGCAACGTGGCGCAGACCTATACCTCGGGTGGCACACTTTCGACGACCTACAGCTATGGCTATGGGCTTGCGGCGGCGATTGGTGCGGGTTCGACTTCCTACTATACAACTGATCTTACCGGCAACGTAACCGGCCTCACAAACGGCAGCGGCAATCTCACCGATAGCTATTTCTATGATCCGTTCGGTGACGTCACACACGTTACTGGGACTTCGACCAATCCTTTTCAGTTCAATGGAGCCCATGGTGTCTCAACCGATTCGTCGGAATTGAGTTTTATGCGGTCTAGGTACTATGATAATACAGATGGCAGATTTATCGAAAGAGATCCTATAAACCTCAATGGAGGGACAAACCTATACGAATACGTTGCAAACAATCCGATCAGTTTTGTTGATCCGAGTGGGTTGAGCTATGTAAATATCGGAGTAACCGCTGGCGATGGCCCAGCTGTTGGTGTGGGGTTCATTGTTGATGATTACGGAAATACGTATTTGCAACTCGGTGGGGGGGCTGGCTATGGAGCGGGTGCGTCTGCAACCTACGGACCCGGTGCAGTTCAGCAAGGATTCGGCGTAAGCGTACAGGGAGGAATTGGTGAGGGCTTCGACGGCGGATTCGGGATCGACGAGAATGGTAGGCCAACCGGAGGTGAAGCCGGGCCATCCGTTGGAGCCGGTTTCGTAGTGTTGCTGACTTATACATGGAAACTGCCTTGGAACATTAACCCCTTTGGCAACCCCGGCCCTTCGCCGGACTTTTCTTGGTCAGACAATGACGGTTTCCCCGGCGGTGGCGGAACTCAGCATGGTAGTCCAGGAGACGGCTCTGGAACCTCCGTCAGCATGTACTGCTGCGTCTCGGTGGACGAAAGCGGGCGCTGGGTCGCGTACGAAAGTCCAGATAGCGCAATCACCACGGACGATACGAATGGAAAGAACGACATCTTTCTCTATCAAACAGCTGACATCGTGCTGCCGGCGGGCAGCATTCAGCGAATTCTCACACCCACTGGTGAACAAGGTAACGGCGACTCTTTCAATCCAGTGCTTTCGGGCGACGGCTGGTGGGTGTCGTTTACGACCCTGGCGTCCAATTTTGCCGCGGACGACACCAACGGTGCCTCTGACGTATTTCTCACGGGCTTCGATAGGCTGACACAGCGCATCAGTGTCTCGACGGCAGGGTTAGGCGGGGACGCAGCATCTTACCTGTCCTCTGTTTCGTATGATGCGTCGCAGGTCGCTTTCGTCAGCGAGGCTACCAACCTTGTAGCTGGTGATACCAATGGATTTGCCGACATTTTCCTGCGCGACATAAATCTCGCAACAACGGAATTGATTTCGAAGGGTGCCGGCAGCGCGAAAGCTAATGGCGATTCTACAATGCCGGCGATCTCGGCAAGTGGCAACCTTGTCGCTTTTGTGAGTTCGGCCAGCAACTTGGTGGCGGGCGATACCAACGGGGAACGCGACATTTTCGTCCGCGATAGAGTTGCCGAGTCCACGACACTCGTTACCAAGGGACTTGGGGGCTCTCAGGCTAACGGGGACTCATGGGCGCCTGCGATCACTCCAGACGGTCGCTATATCGCGTACTTCTCGTATGCCTCCAATCTTGTGGCTGGAGACGCCAACGGAAAAGCTGATGTATTCATAACCGACCGCGTCACGGGCGTCACCGAACGCGTCAGCGTCGGACTGAGCAATGTGGAAGCCAACGGCGATAGTGGCGGCAAGCCGGTGACAGGACCATTCCCGGGCAATGCCTGGGGCGTCGATGTCTCGTCAGATGGCCGTTATGTCTCATTTATTAGCGAAGCCTCTAACCTCGTTGCCGGTGATGCCAACGGCAAGGCTGACGTATTTCTCTACGATCGCTTGGCGCACATCATGACCTTGGTCAGCAAAAGCGATAGCGGCGCCCTCGCATCTGGGGGCGCGCTCGGCAGCCTTTACGCTGGCGCCGTTGCAATTTCGGGTGATGCCTCAGTCATCGCCTATATCAGCGATGCCACGAACATTCTCGCATCTGATACCAATGCGAGTGCCGACATTTTTGTCCACAAGTCGAACGATCCGATATCGGCGAAGGCCGGCACTCTTTCAGTGGATACCATGGTCGGATCGGATACCAGGGATGCATTTGCCGGCTTCGACAGTGATGATGTTTTGAATGGCGTGGCGGGAGATGATCTTCTTTATGGTGGAAATGGCAATGACAGGCTGACCGGTGGACTTGGCGCGGATTTCATGGATGGCGGAAGCGGCAGCGACCGCATGTTTGGCGGCGCAGGCGATGACACCTATCTGGTCGACGATGTCAGCGACACAGTTGTCGAGCTTGTCCAGTCGGGTCAGGACAGAGCGCAGACCCTTCTCAACGGATACATTCTGGCTGCAAATGTTGAAGAGTTGGCGCTATTGGGCTCGGCCGACCTCAATACTACCGGCAACAGCGGGAATAATCTGATATTCGGCAATTCCGGCGCGAACGTGATCAACGGAGGTGCGGGTAACGACGTGATAACCGCGGGCACCGGCGGCGACAGCCTTGCCGGTGGCAGCGGCAATGACAGGGCATTGGGCGAGGCTGGAGACGATATCGAGCACGGCGGCATCGGTGATGACATCCTCAATGGAGGAGACGGAAACGACCAGCTGTTTGGAGAAGCTGGCGACGACCTATTGAGCGGTGATTCTGGCGATGACGTGCTTGATGGCGGGGATGGTACCGACACGCTTGATGGCGGGGTTGGCAAGGACACGATGCGCGGTGGCGCAGGTGGCGACACCTATGTCGTGGACGATGCAGGAGATGTTGTGATCGAGGCCAGCGCGGGCGCCGGCGAGATCGATGCGGTCAAGTCGACCATCTCCTACACTCTGACCAAATATGTCGAGAATCTGGTGCTGATGGGCACGGCCCTGAACGGCACCGGTAATAGCAGCAGCAACAACATTACCGGCAACGATCTTGCCAACACGCTCGATGGCCAGGGCGGCTTCGATG
>NZ_JBIRCY010000130.1:0-6420 GCF_044326205.1 Mesorhizobium sp. IMUNJ 23232 | reverse complement strand
CCGACGCGGAAAGCTCAAGGGGCGCATCGCAAAAGTGGGAACACAACGTATCTGGCTCGTCAGCCTATCCCACGCCTCAACAGGAATCCGGACAGGAGAGTCATCATGAAAACACGATCGAGATGGCCTTCGCCAAGCTCAAACACTGGCTGCGCAAGGCCGCAGCCCGAACCTACGATCATCTCTGGCGTGCCATCGGCAACGTCTGCGACCTCTTCCAACCAGATGAATGCTGGAATTATCTCAAGCAAACAGGATACGTTGCATATTAATCGCCCGACGCTCTAAACAGGCTTCGCTGTTTGTTTCAGCAATGACCGGTTAAGGGAAAGGGCGGTATCGGCTTGGATGACCGATATGGGGCGGAGGCTGTGTGAAAACGCTTCTCACGCCTAAGATCGTAAAATTCTGTTCTCAAAATCTGTTTCTGGCAGCTCCGGATTAGATCGATGTTCTAAGTCTAGGCTCCGTCAGGAACCACATTCTCATACGGAAGGTCCAGGCTGAGTTTTCACACAGCCTCGGGCGCGTTGCAGACTGGCAGCGTAGGGGCCGTGTATGGACTGGCGTCTTCGCAAGACGAGTCCAGCAAAGCAGACATGAGTTCGAGACAGACAGTCGGCTCGACTCTCGTCCGGCGCGCCCGGGAGGATGAAATTGAGAATCGGTATGTGGTTGTTTCTATGATAGATTTTGGATTTGGGAAGTGCAACGCCGAACCGTTGCCGCCGAAGAGGCGCACTGCAAACTGGACATCTGAGCCTCGTAACCTCATGCCAGCCTATCGGAAGCATCCCAGTCAGGAGCGAAAGGCGGCCGCACGAAGCGCTGGTCTTTAGGGAGCGCAGCAATGGCGGCGCGATCCTCGTCGTCGAGCCGGACCGCAAGGGCATCCAGATTGGCCTTCTGGCTCTGTACACGCGCGGCCTTGGGGATCAGCGCGACGCCCGGCTGGTCCAGCAGCCATGCGACGGCGATCTGCGCGGCGCTGCAGCCATGCTTGAGGCCGATCGCAGCAAGCGTCGGATCGTTCGCCGCCCGCCCCTGCGCGAGCGGTGCGTAGGCAGTCAGCGGAATCCCCTGTCCGCGCAGATAGGCCAGCGTCGGCGCCTGCGACAGGAAGAGGTGATATTCAAGCTGGACGCTGGCAATCGGCGCGCCGATGTCCTCGATGGCGCGACGAAGCATCGGCAGATTGAAGTTGCATACGCCGATCGCCTTCGTCAGGCCGGGCTCGCGCAGGGACACCAGCGCCTCCAGCGTCGCTGCCATGTCCATGTCCCGCGAGGGCCAATGGATCATGTAGAGGTCGACATGATCCAGACCGAGCTTGCGTCGGCTGGCGTCGAAGGCCCGGTGGAGCGCATCCGGCGCGAGCTGGTCGTGCCAGACCTTGGTGGTGACGAAGAGTTCGTCGCGTTGAATGCCGGACGCGGCAATCGCGGCGCCGACGGCAGCTTCGTTCTCGTACATCGCGGCGGTGTCGATGTGCCGGTAGCCGAGCGCAATGGCGCTTTCGACCACGGGCTGCGCGTCGGCGCCGGGCATGCGGAAGGTGCCGAAGCCGAGGCGTGGAATGGCCACGCCCTGTGTGGTGATGGTTTCCATGATCTTCTCCTTGCAGTGGCTGTGGGGCCGGCGGCTCAGGCCGCAGCCTTGCCGCGACTGGCTGTCACCAGCTCGGCGATGACGCTCTCAATTGTGACGGACCCCTTCCGCGCCGCGTGGCCCAGATCGGCGAAGTCGATCCACCCTTCATTGAAGCCGTCGATCATGCGCATCCTGGGCTGCGGGTTGCGGGCGCCCTGCGCGCGGAAAATGCCCTCCCAGGTCTCGCGCGGCACGGTCTCGACACGCACAGGGTGTCCAAGCGCCTCTCCGAAGGCGTGAGCGAGGTCATTCGGCGACACGCGCCGTGGCCCTTCCAGTTCGACGACGCGGGTCCCGCTCCAGTCTTCGCGCAGAAGCGCGGCAGCGGTGCGCCCTACGTCTTCGGTCGCGACCATCGGGAAGGTTCGATCGGCCGGCTGAAGGAAGCTCCGGAGGACCCCTTCGTCGCGTGCGGCGGGCACGTCCCATACGGCATTCTCCATGAACCAGCCGGGCCGCAGGACGGTGACCGGCAGGCCGAGGCCGCCGAGCGCCTGCTCCATCAACGTGCGTGCGGTCAACAGGTTCTCATGGGCCGCGTCGGCGCCGATGGTGGACAGGCACACGACCTTGGCGGGACGAGCCTCGCCGAGTGCCGTCGTCACGGCCTCGATGATGCGGCGGGCTTCGGGGAAGCCGGGCTCCGGGTCGAACTCGGACGGCGGCAGGATGAAGACGCCCTCCGCATCCTTGAAGGCGGCGGCGAGGCTTGCCGCGTCATTCATCTCGGCGATGGCGACCTCGCAGCCTCTGGCGCGCCACTCGGCCGCCTTGGCCTCGTCGCGCAGCACGGCCCGAACGGGCAGATGATCGGCGAGCAGGCTGCGCGCCAGCGCGCCGCCGACCTTGCCGGTGATTCCGGTGATGGCATACATGGTGGTTCTCCAGTCGAGCTTGTGGGATTGAGCGGTTCAGGCGAGGCCGGCATAGAGCTCGCGCTCGAAGGCGCCGTAGAGCGCGACCACGCGCTCGTCATAGAAGGGCAGCACCTGCGTGAAGAGTGCGCCGGTGACGTGCTTCACCGGGTCGAGCCAGAAGTAGCAGTTCAGCAGGCCAGCCCATGAGATGCTGCCCGGTGAGCGCCCGTTCGAGCCCGGCTGCGTGTTGATGTCGAAGGACAGGCCCCATTTGTGCGGCTGCCCGGGAAACTGGTCGAAGCTGCGCGAATAGGGCGCCTGTGCCGAGCGCATCTCGCGGACGTTCAACTCGCCAATCTGGTTCTGCATCATCAGCGCGACCGTCTCTGGCCGCAGGATGCGCGTGCTGCCCATCGCGCCGCCGTTCAGCAGCGCCTGCAGGAAGGCCATGTAGTCGCGCGGCGTGGAGAATGCGCCCCCGCCACCCATGAAGAACTCCGGCCGCTGCGGCATCTCGAACGGTGCCGGCTCCAGTCCGCCATCGGCGCGGCGGCTGTGGAAGGTGGCGACGCGCTTCTTCTGACCGCTGCCGATCAAGAAGCCGGAATCCCTCATGCCGAGCGGCGCGAAGATGTTCTCGCGGAAATACACCTCAAGCGACTGGTCGGAGACCGCCTCGATCAGCTTGCCGACCCAGTCCATGCTGATGCCGTATTCCCAGCGCTCGCCCGGATCGAATTCCAACGGCGCCGTGAAGGCGGCGTTCTTGCAGGTGGCGATGTCCGGCATGCCGGTGACCTGCTCGAAGCGGGTCAGAGCCTCGCTCCAGATCGAGTAGGTGAAGCCGGAGGTATGGGTGAGCAAGTGCCGCACCTTGATGGCGCGGTTGGCAGGCCGTAGGCGCGGCGTGCCCTCGGCGGCGAAGCCTTCGAGTACCTGCGGCGCTTCGAGCTCGGGCAGATACCTGGCCGCATCGTCGTCGAGGTTGATGCGGCCCTGCTCGATCAACTGCATGCAGGCAGTTGCGGTGAAGGCCTTGGTCATCGACAGCAGCCAGAACACAGTATCGGCTGTCATCGGCGCACCGGTTGCGACGTTCGACTTGCCGAAGGTGCCCTCGTAGACGATCCCGTTGTTGGTGGCTGCCATGGCGACGACCCCGGCGACATCGTTACGGGACACGCCGCCGCCCAAGACTGCATCGATTGCCCCCGCACTCCGCAAGGATGCGGTTGGTCTCGTTGCGGCTAGAGCGGGGCTGACCGCGTCGAGCGCCAGAAGGGCGCCCAGCAAGCCTCCGCTCCGGAGCATGGTTCTGCGTGTCATCTGGTTCATGGCTGGCCCCCTTTTGGGGATCGCAGGAAGCCGCCTGTGGTTGCTTGCCCGCGATGGTGTTGCGATGGAGCCGTTCTACGCCAACGCTATGCTGTGATTCACGCACATTAATATCAATGCTATAGTGACTCTCAATCACTATAGGATTGGAAGCGGCTTCGGCATCGACGCTTGGGGAGATGGAATGGCTTTCGACACGCGGCTTCTCACCGGCGTCGGCGTCCTTGCGGCGGTCATGGAAGCCGGAAACTTCGCCCGGGCCGCGGAACTACTTGGTGTGACACCATCGGGCGTGAGCCGGGCAGTTGCGCGCCTTGAGGCCCGGGTCGGTGTTCGCCTCTTTGACCGCAATCCGCGCGAGGTCAGCCTTACCGAGGAAGGGCGCCGCTTTCACGCGCAGGTGTTGCCGCTACTCGCCGGTCTCGACGAGGCGGCGGCCGAAGCGGCGGGCGCCGCAGCGGTCGTGAGCGGGCGGCTGCGCGTGTCCGTTGATCCCTGGTTCGCCCGCATGGTCCTCGCGCCGGCGCTCCAGCAATTCCTAGCGCGCTATCCGATGCTCCAGCTCGATCTGTCCACCAGCAACTACCGCGAGGAGATGATGGCAGGCGTCGACGTTGCGGTGCGCTTCGGGCCGCCGGACGGATCATCGCTCATCGTACGCAAGCTCCTCGAAACGCCGATCCTTACGGTCGCCGCGCCAGCTTATCTCGAACGTCATGGCGAGCCGCGTTCGCCCCATGACCTCGTCCATCACGAGGCGCTCCTCTTCCGAGATCCGCAGACGGGACTGCCGTTTCCGTGGGAGTTCCACCGCGGCAGCGAGATCGTCGAGGTCAAGGTTTCGAGCCGCCTGTTGCTGGACGATCCTTCCGTTGCAGTCTCCGCCTGCGTGGCGGGGCAAGGCGTCTTCCAAAGCCTCGCCGTGGGTCTGACACCCTTCCTGGCACGCGGCGAGCTGGTGCGGATTTTGCCGGACTGGTCGCAGGAGCGTTATCCGCTCTATGCGTACCACCCCTCGCGGCATCTGCCCCCGGCGAAGGTACGAGCATTTCTGGAATTTATCCGAGAGGTTGCCGCCATGGCGGAGACCTCGCCCGAACGCCGCGCGAGTTCGTAAACGCAGGTGCCGCAGATACGGGGATTCCAACCTCGCTACGCGGTCGTGAAAGCGGAGGAGAAGCAGTCGAGGGATTTGGATCCCCCTTGACTCGCCCGCAAGCTTCGTGGCGCGCCGACGACGTCGGCTAACTTAGAGTTACCGTTGCCTCGGCAATCATTGCTATCGAGACTTTCATGTTGGGAATGCGCACCGGCATCTTCGCTCCTTGGCGGGCCGGTGGGTTTGTAGGAAACCACTTAAGCCATTCCTCATTGGCATCCGCGAAATCCTCCTCGTCGGCCACGATTAGCGTCGCACTGACCGCACTTTCTAAATTGCTGCCCGCAGCCTCCAGAATGGCGGTGATGTTGCGGAGGCATTGCGCGACCTGCGCCTGGACAGGGCCCTCCACAATTTGCCCGGTTGATGGGTCGATCGGCGCAGTTCCCGACACGAAAACCAATCCTGCGGCCTTGACCGCTTGGCTGTAGGAGGTTGGAGCCGCTGGTGCGTTGGGAGTGGAGATTATCGTTCGCGACATTAATCTTGCTCCATGGTTCTGGTCTAGAATGGTTAAGCTCGGTCAAACAGGCTCGAGTAATACCCCGACTCCCTGGCTACCCGAAGAGTGGCAGGGGAATCGGGTGAGTTAAGGTTGGGCGAGGATAGAGCAGAGGAACTGGTCGTCCCAGGCGGCCTTTCGTTTGAGGCGCAGGCTCAACTTCTCCGGAACGGTTTTCAGGAGATTAAGCGCCATGTGTTTTATGGCGGTGAAGTTGATTGGCGCGTTTTCAGTTCGCAGGCGACAATCGTCGTCTCCAAACACACCCTCGAAGACGTTTTCTATGCCGAGAACGCAATCACCAAGGCCCTGCCAAAGGTTGCCAAGGCGGCCAAGGATGCCAAACTCAAAAAGCCGCAGAGGAACATTTGGAAGAGACCAAGGGGCAGATCGCCACTCTTCGAAAGGTATTTGAGTCCATCGGCAGGAAGGCGAAAGGCGAAAAGTGTGATGCGATCGAGGGGCTGCTAAAAGAGGCGGACGGCCTAATAGAGGAAGCCTCTGGAACTGCGCTGGATGCTGGACTGCTCGCCGCCTGCCAAGCCGTCGAGCACTACGAAATCGCGCGGTACGGGTCGCTCCGCGAATGGGCGAAGGTTCTCGGTCATGATCAGGCTCACAAGCTTCTGAGTGAGATTCTCGACCAAGAGAAGGCGACGAACAACAAGCTGACAAACCTGGCGGTCACATCTGTCAACAAGGTATGACGACCATTTTATGCGGGTGCGGCGCACTGCCCGCACCCGTCGAAAATAGGCTTCGATAATTCCCCTTATTGGACCTGATTTAAACCAATAGGGTGGTCTATCTCGCCGCCCGCGCCATCGCCCGCATGATAGCCAAGTCGGCTTCCAACTTGGCGGTCTCTTCCAATGCCCGCCGCTGCGCCCATAGCAGGGTGCGCGTCGCACGCTCGA
>NZ_JBIRCY010000129.1:0-7165 GCF_044326205.1 Mesorhizobium sp. IMUNJ 23232 | reverse complement strand
CTGTCGGCGCCTGGCCAAGGACTGGGAATGCCTCAACGCCAGGGCACTCGCTTTCCTAAAGCTCGCCTCCATCCGCCTCATGATCAGAAGACTTTGTAATCCATCATAAAGTTACCGGACTGACTCTTAGCCCTCTTCAAGTGTCGAGTCCTGCCCGCGCTTCCGACAGGCCGCCTCGCCCCGCTTCGCCCACCGGGCGCGTCGACCTGCCAAGCAGCAGCGGCACGAGGCAAACAAGGCCCGCCGCCGAAACCGCCCCCAGGAACCAGGCGAAGCCCGTCCAGCCATGCGCGTCAACGACGGCGGCGGCGAGCGGCGGGCCGAGCACGGTGCCAATTCCGCCTGCCTGGCAGACGAGGCCGATGGCGACCGCCGCCGATCCGCCGCGCGGCACGATGGCGGGGATCGCCGCGAACAAGGTCGAGGCGGTCAGCCCACCCGCGACCGCAAAGACGATCACTGCGGCCGTGGCGGATGTGCCGTCAGTACCAGTAAAGGCGGGCCAGGCCGCGAGCGCCGTCACGGCAAAGCCCAGGGCTGCAAGGAACAGGGAAAGGCGTGCACTGCCGCGCACCAGCAGGCTCGCCAGAAAATTGCCGAGCAGCACGGTCAGGGAAATCGTGCCGGCCGACGCGAGCAAGGCTGAATCCGGCCCCTGCACGAAGCTTGGCAGGAAAGTGAAGAAGCCGATCGAGGCCACGACATAGATGCCGAATGCCAGCGCGACCAGAATGACCGGCAGCGTCAGCGTGGCGCCAAGGCCGCCCATATCGGCTCGCGCCGGCAGATCGTTTCCGGCATTCCCGACGCGGCCGAGAAGAATCGCCGCCGGCGCCGCCAGCAGCACGAACAGCAGCACGGTCACGCCGAGGTAAAGGCGCGGATTGGCGGGCGCGTCCATGCCCCGCGCCAAAAAGTCGCCGATAGCAAACCCCATCGGCACGAACCCGCCCCAGACGGCCAGCGCCGTCGCCCGCCAGCGCGGTGGCGGCACGCTGTTGAGCAAGGCCGGAATGGCGATGACCAGGACGAGGTAGCCGAGGCCCTCGACGAGCCTCGCCGCAAAGATAGCCACGGGCGATTGCAGGAGCGCCAGCGCGACGCCGCCCGCGGCCAGCACCAGCGACGAGACGACGAAGGAGCTTCGCGCGCCGACACGCTCGATCGCCCAGCCGGCCGGCAGCGCCGCCAGCGCCACGAAGATGCCGATCATCGCGGTGAACCAGCCCGTCAGCACCAGCGAGAAGCCGATGTCCGACTGATACCAGCCGATCAGTGGCGCGACCTTGCCGAGCTGCGTGCCGGCCAGGATGCCGGCCACCAGCAGGATAACGATCGTCGTCAGGCGCATGTTCTTGTCAGTCATCGGCGGCACAACTCATGGGCGGCGCCCGTCCTCCTGGACGCGCACACCATTCATCATCCGGCACGAATGTTTCCGGATGACGCCGCCGGATAAGCTTGCATGAAATAAAGCCGCCGGCGCGAGGCCGGCGGCTTTCAGTCCTGCTGACAGGATATCAATACGGGCAGGCGTTGTCTGACATGTAGTCATGCACCTTGATGGTGCCGGCGATGATGTCGGCCTTGGCCTTCTCGGCGGCGGCCTTCATGTCGGCGGTGACGAGGTCCTTGTTGTTGTCGTCCATGGCGTAGTCAACGCCGCCTTCCTTGAGGCCGAGGTCGTTGATGCCGGGCGTGAAATTTCCATTCTTGGCATCGGTGAAGGCGTTGTAGACGGCGACATCGACGCGCTTGACCATCGAGGTCAGGATCTTGCCTGGCTGCAAGCCATTCTGATTGCTGTCGACGCCGATGCCGAGCTTGCCGGCATCCGCCGCCGCCTGCAGCACGCCGACGCCGGTGCCGCCGGCCGCCGCGTAGACGACGTCCGCGCCCTGGTCGATCTGCGACTTGGCGATCTCGCCACCCTTGGTCGGGTCGTTCCAGGCCGCCGGCGTGTCGCCGGTCATGTTCTGGATGACGTCGGTCGCGCCGGCCGCCTTGGCGCCGCCGACATAACCGCAGCCGAAGCGGCGGATCAGCGGGATGTCCATGCCGCCGACGAAGCCGACTTTCTTGGAGGCGGACGCCATAGCGGCGAGAACGCCGACCACATAGGAGCCTTCCTGCTCCTTGTAGACAACCGAGCGGACGTTGGGCTTGTCGACCACCATGTCGATGATGGCGAAATTGGTCTCAGGGAAATCGGCAGAGACCTTCTCGAGCGTCGCCGCCCAGGAGAAGCCGGCCATGACGATCGGGTTGTTGCCGTCTTCGGCGAACTTGCGCAGCGCCTGCTCGCGCTGGGCGTCGTTCTGGATTTCGAAGTCGCGGTATTCGATGCCGGATTCGGCCTTGAACTTTTCCGCGCCGTTGAAGGCCGATTCGTTGAAGGATTTGTCGAACTTGCCGCCGAGATCGTAGATAATCGCGGGCTTGATATCCTGGGCGAACGCCGGGACGGTGAGTACAGTAGCGGCCAGGAGGCCGAGAACGAAACGCTTCATGTGATCCACACCCTGTCGGTTCTTTTTTGATCTGCGCTCCCGGCGCGTCGCCATGCAGCGATCAGCGGAGCGCGGCAGGCGGCGTTTGCCGCCCGCTCAAGACCACTCTTGCATGCCAAAAAACAAAATTCACGCGGAATCTTGACCGTTTGGAAAAAGCCGAAGCGTCATCTGTCAGGCGGCGGAGACCGCCTGTGGCATCGGGCAGGAAACGCCCGTGCCGCGCAGGTTGCAATAGCCGTAGGGGTTTTTCGCCAGATACTGCTGGTGATCATCCTCGGCGAAATAGAACGCCGGCGCGGGTTCGATCTCGGTGGTGATCTTTCCGCGGCCGGCCTCTCTCAGCGCAGCTTCGTAGGCGGTGCGCGAGGCGATTGCGGCGGCGTGCTGCGCTTCGCCGAATGTGTAGATCGCGGAGCGATAGGTCGTGCCGACGTCGTTGCCCTGGCGCATGCCTTGCGTCGGGTCGTGATTCTCCCAGAAAGCCTTGAGCAGGTCCGAATAGGATACGATCCTGGGATCGAAAACCACGAGCACGACCTCGGTGTGGCCGGTCAGACCCGTGCAGGTCTCCTGATAGGTCGGGTTGAGCGTGATGCCGCCGGCATAACCGACCGCCGTGACCCACACGCCCGGCATCTGCCAGAACATGCGCTCGGCGCCCCAGAAACAGCCGAGGCCGAACAGCGCGGTCTCGATCCCCTCCGGATAAGGGCCTTTCAACGGGCGCTTTGAAACGAAATGTTTCGAGGCCGTCGGGATCGGCTTCTGCCGTCCCGGCAGAGCTTCCCCGGGCTTCGGCAGGTTGAGCTTCTTGTTCAGCATATCGCTCAGGAAGAACATTATTTCGTCCCTTGTCGTGATTTTTTTCGGGAGGGTGCGATCAAACCGCCAGCCGGTCGGGTGCCGGTTCCGGACGCCGGCCGATCGCGTGAAACAGCATGGCAAGCGCGGCGAAGACGACGAAGCCCGGCAAGGCAAGGATATTCGCCACGACGATATCCCAGGCGAGCGGGCCGAGGCTTGTCGCCACGGCTTCGCGCGCTCTGGCCAGCGTTTCGGGCGAAACCGAAGCCCAGCTTGCTGCCAACGGCGTCATCACCAGCGCCGAAGCGGCAACAGAGCGCGCCGCGTCGAGCACCGCCATGATTACGGAGACTGACAGCGCGACCATGGAAAGCAGGCGGAAGAGAAAGCGTATCATTCCGTTCCGGTTTTCGCGTGCGACACAGAGATATTGCGCCATGCCGCGCAGCGCAATCGGCTACACACGAAATTGAGATTTTTCAGGCACTTCATTCAAGTTTCGAGGTTTGCGGCATTTGTCGAACGGCGGGAAAGACGTGACGGATTGAGCGTCATGAAGTTTGCGTCTCCGGCTCCGCTCTTCCGGAAAATATCTTGCCACCTGCCGGTCGGGCCATCGGCGACTGGCCCGCACGGGCCGCCCATGGCGTCACAAAGGTGGATATCCACCGGGCGAAAGCCGTTTGCCTGCTTCTTACCCGGCTATCATCGCGACCGACGCCGCCATCCCTTGCGGCGGGCCGAAAACCTTCGCGCCAATCGCGCACAACACGGCTTGGCATGGCGCATCATATCGACTAGATGAGCCCCGCACCCGACCGGCACGCCGGAACGGCGCGGAGAGGTGGCCGAGTGGTTGAAGGCGCACGCCTGGAAAGTGTGTTTACGGGAAACCGTAACGCGGGTTCGAATCCCGCTCTCTCCGCCAGCCACCCCGTAAGCACCTGATCGTCCTATAATTCGCTTGCAGCGCAACTGGTTTTGCCCCAATCCTTGCTACAAAGCTTGCTACAAAAGCAGGGATCGTGATGAAGTATGTCCATTGGCTTCCGAAGCGCGGCGAATATCTGGTGCGGATCATTGTGCCCCCAGAACTACGTGGAATAATTGGTCAACGCGAGCTTGGCGGCCGACTTGGCGCCGACAAACGCATCGCCGAAAAGAACGCGCATTCCATAATTGCTCGCGACCTCGCTCGGATCGAGGAGGCCAGAGAGCGCCTGAAAGCGATTCAGCCCACACTCAGCACGGCGGCGAAGGCGCACTATCGGGCAGAACTTGAAACTGACGCCAAAGAACGCCTGCGCGACGAGGACGTGTTGATCGGTCTTCGGCAGGTGACGCAGCGTCGTCGTGCCTCCCTTCTTCGCCTGGTTGCCGCTGGTCAGATCGTTGGCGAGGAGGCAGACGCATTGATCGGCTATGCGGCCGACGCCCTGCACAGGAAAGGCATTGCACCCGACGTGCCTCGCGCGACACTTTTGAAGGCGCTTGCCGAGGCGCAGCTTGACGCGATGGCACAGATCGAGGCCCGTGACAAAGGCATGCTGATCACGCCTGAGCCGAAATCGGCCCTCCTCACGCAACCGGACCCGGAGCCGGCCATTTCGCCCGAAGATCGCGGCACCGGCTCGACGCTGTCCGACATCCTGACGGCCTTCCATCGTGAACGAACCTCCGGCGCGCGGACCTTGGCGCAAAAGACGATGGACGAACACAAAAGCGCCGTGCGCATGTTTGACGAGTTCATCGGCGCCGCCGTGCCGGCGAGATCGATCACCCGGAAGGACGTGCTGGCGTATAAGCAGACGCTCCTAAGGACTCCAGCACGCTACACCCTACGCTTCCCCGGCCTGACGTTGCCACAGTCGGTCAAGGCCAATGAGAAGCTCAAGGAGCCGTTCGACACCCTCGACCCAAAGACCATCAACTTCAAATGGCTGTCGCACCTTTCGAGCATCTTCAAGTGGGGAATGAACAATGGCTTTCTCGACGATAACCCGGCCGCCGGCGTACGCGTCGATGAGGGCAAGGGCTTCAAAGAGCCGACGCGCGTCCCGTTCTCGCAGGACGACCTCGTGCGTATTTTCAGTGGTGAGCCGTTCAAGCTGCCTCGCGCCGGATGGTCGACTAGGCAATGGGCACTACTGATCGCGCTCTACACTGGCGCGAGATCGTCCAGTGAAATCGCTCGCATTCGGCTCGCCGATATCTACCAAGAGCAAGGCGTCGACGTAATCAACCTCGCGTTAGCGTCTAAGAATGTGCGCAGTAAGCGCCTTGTGCCGATCCACCAACACCTGATCGATCTGGGCTTTCTCGATTACGTCAAGCGCATGCGCGAGAAAGGCCAGACTCGGCTGTTTCCAGATTGGGAACCGGAGGACAAAATCAACCGATGGTTTCTGCGCACCTACATGGCCGAAGTCGGCATCAATGATGACCGGAAGGTGTTCCACTCATTCCGACATAGCCTGAAGACGGCACTCGCCCGATATGGCGTCAACCGGGACGTGTCCGACCTGATCACCGGCCACAAAGACCAGTCGGTCGGCGGCGTCTATATCGGCGACGCATCCGTGACGATGGTGCAAGCTATGGCGGACGGCTTGAACCGCGTCGACTTCAAGCTGCCTGTCGCGCCGTCGTCCGCCACTGACCAGCCAAATGACCACTAAGACTTTGAACCAACCCTCCGTGGTCGATCATATCGTCGAGCGCCCTCGGATAGCCGTCTTCTTCGACATCGAAAATGTTCCCGCATGGTGTGCGGCTGGCGTGCTCGCCAAACTGTCAGACTTGGGCCATGTTGTCTCGGCTCAGGCGTTCGGCGATTTCCGTTGGACCGATAGTGAAGCGTGGTCCGCAGCTTGTGCACTGCTACCGGTGGAAACGAGACAGGTCGACCGGGTTATAAGCGGCAAGAACAGTTCCGATATTCACGTTGTCATCAGTGTTGTCGATATGCTCCACGCCAGCGACGTGAACGCCGTGGCACTCGTATCGGGCGATAGCGACTTCGTTCCACTTGCCGAGCGTGTGCGCAATGCGGGGTTGAGTTGCTACGGTTTCGGCGGCAACGAGGCCCCCGAGCGATTGCGGCGCGCCTATACGCAGTTCTACGCGATAGAACTCCTCTCGTCGTGTCGGGCAAGTTCCACTAAAGCCTCATCCCGGACTACCCTTTTGCGGCCGTCATTGGCTTCACGCCTTCTGAAGCGCATTGTGATAAGCCTCGAGGACCAGACGGGTTGGGCAACAATCAAAGACGTCGAGATCGAACTCGCGGAGCGTCACGGCGGCCTCGATGCTCGCGCCTGCGGATACAAGAGCTTATCGGCGCTGCTGAGTGATCTACGCACCTTCGAAGTGGATCTCGGAGCGAAGAAAGGTGCCAGGGTTCGCCGCAAACCCAGTCGTCGCGCGATTAGACGAAAGGCTCGGAAGGCGGAATTCCAAGCGGTCAGCCGAGGCGGCTCGACCGAGACAGCTATGCCAGAGCTACCTGAACAGCCGACTTGACATTGAATGAAGGTATCTCGTCACTGGGGAATCTCATGCACTTGAGCCGCCGGAACTACCTCCGTCGTGATCTCCCATAAATGGCGATGGTGGGCCATGTAGATAACCTGACCCACGCCAGCGACCTGCCAGGGCGCCTGAGTACTTCTTTCGAGCGCGGCTCATCGCATCGTTCGCGATGAAAGTAACAGGAGCGCAATGTGAACCGGCGTGCAATTTTGACCCCTTAGCTGGGAGGATCGGCGTCCAAAATTGACCCCCCTCATTCAGTCGATCTGCGACCATCCGTTTGTTTCGGCAAGCGGATGGAGAGGGGATGAAGTCAG
>NZ_JBIRCY010000128.1:0-7201 GCF_044326205.1 Mesorhizobium sp. IMUNJ 23232 | reverse complement strand
CGTGAGGCCTTGCCGGCCACGAGCGCAACGCGACACCCGAGTTCTCGATCGGGGGGCATATGTGCACGGATGGCGCGCGGGTGGGCGACATCAGTTCAAGGAAAAGGGGACTTCCATGCAAGAGAGAACAATCGGCGCGGTCGGAGCCTTGGCGGTCCTGATCGGGCTCACGGATCCGGGGGCGGCACAGGAGCGGTATGCCTTGCCGTTTCCGAACGACATGGCGAAAACGGTGAACGACTTCTTCAGCGGCATCGACACGAATGTGGCTGCCAAGCTGCCGACCGTCGATGTCGAGGCCACCGAGGCGATCGAAGCGATCGAGACCCAGAAAGCGAAGGCGGTTCTCGAATCCGTGTGCGGGCCGGACGATTCCCAGGACGTTGAACTTTATGACGGCTCGCTTGGCCCAACCCTGGATTTTGTGGCAGGCAACGAGCCGAGCACCGCCCAACTCCAATGGAACTCCGATCTGGCACAGAAATATCCTCCACCCAACGCTGATGCGGGCAATGTCTCGCGAGCACGCTGGTGCACCGGCACGATGATCAGTCCCAACGAAATGTTGACGGCCGGCCATTGCTTCGACCAGACCGGCGGTGGCTGGAAAAGGCCGCGGCGGCTCGTGGGAGGCCAGTGGGTGATCATCGAGCCAAACGAGATCGCCCTGAACATGCATGTCAATTTCGGCTATCAGGTGGACAGGAACACGGGCGCCATCCGCACGCCGACCATCTTTCCGATCGTCGCGCTCGACGAATACCGGATCGGCGGCGTCGACTACGCCATCGTGCGGATCGGCGCAGGCGCCGACGGCAGGCAGGCCGGGGATGTCTTTGGCGTTCGCACGGTTGCCACGGTCGATGCGGGCAACGGAACGCCTCTTACCGTGATCCAGCATCCGGCGGGCAACCCGAAAAAGATCGAGGCTGGGCCGCTCGATTTCCTGGCCGACGGTCTGCTCCACTACGGCGACCTCGACACGCAGGGCGGCTCATCCGGATCCGGCGTCCTCGATCCGGCGGCGGCGCTCGTCGGCGTTCACGTCATGGGCGGATGCGTGGATTCGGGCGTCGGCCACAACAAGGCCGTCTCCATCATGGCAATCCGCACGGCATCGAACCGTCTGTGAGGGAACGCGGCGATCCGCACCCTCAATCGTAGCGCAGATCGTCCGCCTTGCCGCCGAAGACGCGATAGGCATAGACGGAATAGCCGAGGATGACCGGCAGCACGAAAGCCACGCCGGCCAGGATGATACCCAGCGCTTCGGGCGCCGACGCCGCCTGCCAGATGGTCAGCCGGTCCGGCACGACGAAGGGATAGAACGACCAGGCGAGGCCGGCGAAGCCGAGCGTGAAGATCGCGGCGAGCGACAGGAACGGCAGGATGGCGTGGCGGTCGTTGGGTTTCGGCAGGTGGAATGTCTGCCACCATAGCCACAGGAACAGCAGGCCGGACAGGATCGGCAGCGGCGACAGCCAGAGCAGTTCCGGAAACACGAACCATTTGTCGAAGATGCGCGGGCTTGCGAGCGGCGTGGCGAGCGACACGGCGGCCATGCCGAGCGCGGTGAGCACCAGCGCCGAACGCAGCCACAGGACCGCCTTCTTCTGCAGCGCGCCGTCGGTCTTGTAGATCAGCCAGGCGGCGCCCATCGCCGCGTAGGCCGCGGCGAGGCAGAGCGCCGCCAGCGCGCCGAAAAGCATCGCCGCCAGGCCGGTCTGGAGGCCGAGCACATAGACGCCGAGCATATAACCTTGCGCCAGCGAGGCGGTGAGCGAGCCCAGAAAGAAGATGCGGTTCCACCGGTGTTTTCGGTGCGTCGGCACTTTTGCGCGGAAATCGAAGGCGACGCCGCGCAGGATGAGGCCGACCAGCAGCACGAAGACCGGCAGATAGAGTGCGGTGAGGATGACGCCATGCGCCATCGGGAAGGCGACCAGCAGCAGCCCGACGGCCAGCACCAGCCAGGTTTCGTTGGCGTCCCAGAACGGGCCGATCGCGGCGATCATGCGGTCCTGCTCGGTGTCGCCGGCCAGCGAGAACAGGATGCCGATTCCGAGGTCGAACCCGTCGAGCACGACGTAGATGAGGATCGCAAGGCCCATCAGGCCGGCGAAGATCAGCGGGAGAAGGGTCGGCCAGTCGAGGGTCATCTGCGGTCTCCCAAATCCATCACCCCGCCATCGGCTGCGCGGCGGGTTTGTCCAGTACCGCCGGCAAGGGCGACTTGTCGCCGTCCTTCGCCGCCTTCAGCGCCAGATGCACCAGCGTCGCGATGTAGGCGATCAGCAAGAAGGCATAGAGCAGCAGATAGACCGTGAGCGTCAGGGCGACATGGCTGCCGGCGACGGGGCCGACCGCGTCCGCCGTTTTCAGGATGCCAGTGACCAGCCAGGGCTGGCGGCCGATCTCGGTGACATACCAGCCCGCCAGCGTCGCCACCCAACCGGAAAACGCCATCGGCACCATCAGCAGCGCGAGCGGTTTCGGCAGCGTATGGCGGCGCCACAGCCAGAAGCTCGCGGTCCACGAGACGGCGAGCATCAGCACGCCGACGCCAACCATGATGCGAAACCCCCAGAACAGCGGCAGCACCGGCGGATGGTTGCCGACATAATCGTTCAGGCCGGGCACCACCCCGTCCCGGCTGTGGCGCAGGATTACGCTGGCGCCGTCGGGGATCGCCACTTCGAAAAGGTTTTCCCGCAAGGCCTCGTCCGGCCAGGCGAACAGGACCAGCGGCACGTTGGCCCGCGTCGTCCAGTTCGCTTCCATCGCCGCAATCTTCTGCGGCTGATGCTCCAGCGTGTTCAGCCCGTGCTGGTCGCCGACGAAGATCTGGATCGGGATCAGGATGGCGCCGAGCGTGGCGCCGGTGCGCAAGGCTTTCCACATCGATTCGGACCGGTCGCCGGCGAGGAATCGCAGCGCCGAGAGGCCGGCGACCAGGAAGGACACAGTCAATCCCGAGGCCAGCAGCATATGGGTGAGGCGATAGGGGAAGGACGGGTTGAAGATCACCGCCCACCAGCTGGCGACATGCACGACTCCGTCGCGGATCTCGTGGCCGGCCGGCGTCTGCATCCAGGAGTTCAGGGCAAGGATCCAGAAGGCCGACATCGTCGTGCCGAAGGCGACCAGCACGGTGGCCGCCGTATGCACCTTGTTGGAGACGCGGCGGAAGCCGAACAGCATGATGCCGAGGAAGACCGCTTCCAGGAAGAAGGCGGTCAGCACCTCGTAGGCGAGCAGCGGCCCGGCGATGTTGCCGACCTTTTCCATATAGCCCGGCCAGTTGGTGCCGAACTGGAAACTCATGGTGACGCCAGAAACGACGCCCATGGCGAAGGTCAGCGCAAACACCTTCACCCAGGTGAAATAGGCGCGCATCCAGGCGGTGTCGGAGGTGGCGTTGTAGCGCAGCTTGAAGAACAGCAGCACCCAGCCCAGCGCGATGCTGATGGTCGGGAACAGGATATGGAACGAGATGTTCGCGCCGAACTGCATGCGCGACAGAATGAGCGGGTCCATCAGGCCTTGGCTCCGGTGTTTGTTCCTGCAACGCACAGTATGTCCGACCCGGCCCCCGGTCAAAGCGGCACGCGGACGCGGGAGGCGCGATGTCGCACCTCGCCACAAACCAGGTGGCGCGCGGGTTGACAGGGCGGCACTTCGGCCCGATCACCGGCGCCGCAACGGCCGGAGCTTGGCATGATCGAGACGGAGGTTTTGGTGATTGGCGGCGGCGCGGCGGGCCTTGCCGTGGCGCAGGCGCTGGCCAGCGCCGGCATCGGCGTGCGCCTGGCCGAGAGCGAGGCGCAACTCGGCGGACCCTGGCGGCGGCGGCACAAGCACCTGACGCTGAATTCGCATCGCGACCTCTCGGTTCTGCCGGGCGTCAACTATCCGCGAGGCACCCCGGCCTTCCCCAAGCGCGCCGCGGTGATTTCGCTGTTCGAGGATTTCGCCCGGCAGCATGGGCTGGCGATCGATTTTTCCACGGCGGTCGAACGGATCGAGCGAGCCGGCGATCGCTGGGAGGTCAAGGCCGGTGACCGCATCTACCGGGCGCGTCACGTGATCGTCGCCACCGGGCGCGACCGGGTGCCCTTCATTCCCGATTGGCCGGGCCGCGACGGGTTCACGGGCAAGATCGTGCATTCGGCGGATTTCGGCGAGGCGGGTCTTTATCGCGGCCAAAGCGTGCTGGTGGCCGGCGCGGGCAATTCCGGCATCGACGTGCTGAACCATCTGGTCAACGTGGAGACGGGACCGATCTGGCTGTCGGCGCGGCATGCGCTGGCCGTATTGCCGAAACGCGTCTTCAACATCGCCGTGCACAAGATTTCGCCGATGCTGGCGCGGCTGCCGCTGCCGCTGGCCGACACGACGATCGCGACGGTGCAGCGCCTGACATTCGGTGATTTGAGCGGGCTCGGCCTGCCGAAACCGGCCGGCGGCCCGGCCAGCCGGCTCGCAATCGACAGCGTGGCGATCGCCAGCGACGACGGCGCGGTGGCGGCGATGAAGGCCGGGCGCGTCAAGGCGGTGGCTGAAATCAAGGGTTTCGACGGACCCAGGGTCATTCTGGAGGATGGCCGGACGGTCGAACCCGACGTGGTCATCGCCGCCACCGGCTACCGCACCGGGCTTGAGCCGATGGTCGGGCATCTCGGCGTGCTGGACGGGCGCGGCAAGCCGCTGTTCAACGGCGGACAAAACGATCCGAACCTGCCCGGCCTGTGGTTCACCGGCATGCGCGCCGACCTGCGCGGCTGCTTCATGAACGCCATCGACAAGGCCGAAGCGATCACCGCGCGGATCGTGAAGGAGCGTTAAGCGGACTTCAGCGCTGCATCGACCTCGCCGCGCAGCGGGATGGAAGGCTGGGCGCCGTTGCGGGTGCAGGCGAGAGAGCCGGCGGTGGCGGCCCGCGCCAGCGCCTGTTGCAGCGGCAGGCCCTCGGACAGGCCGGCGGCCAGATAGCCGCAGAACGTGTCGCCGGCGCCGACCGTGTCGACCGGCGTCACCGGCAGGGCGGGAGCCCGCAGCAGGCGGCCGGCCTCGACGGCGGCGACGCCATCGCCGCCGAGTGTGACGACCACCGTGCGGCCGGTCTCGGCTGAGAAGGCGTGCATGCGATCCTCACGGCTGCCGCCGGCAAGGCCGAGCGCGTCGGCATAAAGATCGAACTCCGTCTCGTTGGCGACGACATGATCGGCCTTGGCGAGCAGATGCGCGGCCTCCGGCCGGAAAGGCGCGGTGTTGAGGATCGAGCGCGCTCCGGCCTTGCGGGCGCTGTCGAGGGCGGCGTCGACTGTCTCCAGTGGAATCTCGTGCTGGAGAAGCAGCACATCGCCCTTCTTGAAATCGGCCTTGGCGAGATCGCCGGGCAGCATCGTGCCGTTGGCGCCCGCGATGATGACGATGACGTTCTCGCCGTGATGATCGACGAAGATCAGCGCCACGCCGGTGGCGGCGGCGGCCTCGCGGACGCCGCCCAGATCGACCTTGCCTTCGGTGAGAAGAGCCAGAGCCTCGCCGGCGAAGGTATCCTTGCCGATGGCTCCGACCATGCGCACCTTGCCGCCAGCGCGCGCCGCCGCCAGCGCCTGGTTTGCGCCCTTGCCGCCCGGCGCGGTGCGGAAGGTCGAACCGGGCACCGTCTCGCCCGGGGCGGGCAGGCGTTCGACATTGGCGATGAGATCGAGATTGATCGAGCCGACGACGGTGATCAAGGCAGCTTCCCCCTATTTTGCCGGAAGCTCTAACGTGTTCGCGCCATCATGGAAATAGCGGCGGCAACCTTGCATCCACGGGCGGTCTTTGGGGGCGCCTGTAACACAAGCCGATACAAGTTTATTGGACGCGGTGGCGACGCGCCCTAATTTCCAACGAATCGATCAATCCGGAGGAACGACCATGACACGGGCCAATCGTTTTCTGCTCGGAACCATCTCGGCGCTCGCGATTGCGGCATTGCCTCTCAATCTCGGCCAATCGGGATCTGGCGGTTTTGGCCTCGCGGTCGCGCAGGCAAAAGGCGGCAACGGCGGGGGAAATGGCGGGGGCCACGGAGGAAACGGTGGGGGCAACGGCAAGGGTGGCGGCGGCGAGCATGGAAAATCGTCCGACGCGCGGGGCCACGCCGGATCGTCCAAGGCCAGCCGCGCCGCCGCGCGCTCGGCGAACGGCACGGTCCGGGCCGATTTCGGCAAGCAGAAATCGCATATGAAGAGCGCCTCGGCCAAGGCCCTGTCCGCCAGATCCACGAAAGCGAAGACGGCGACACTGCCCGCCAGCGTGGCTCTGCCCGACGCCAAGCCGCAGAATTTCCACGCGAAACTCGCCGGCCTCAATTCGTTGAAGCGCAACTATAACGCCTATCTCAACAGCAAGAGCCCGCGCATGGCGGCGATATCCGCCTTCGTCAGGGCTTCGGCCGAACTCGACATCGCGCGGGAGCGAGAAACCAAGGCGGCCGCCGCGCTCGCGGAGGCGCGGGCCGAATTCGCGGCCGCCGCGGAAGAAGCGGCACTGACGCCCTACGACGGCGCGGTCGGTGCCTATGACGATCCGACGGTGGAAAGCCTGAGGGAAAGGCTGGCGGACCTGAACGCCGCGACGGTGGCGGACGAGGATTTGTCGGACTGGCAGGCGGAGGTCGATGCGGTCGAGAGCCTGCTCGACAGCGCGGAGGCCGACGCCGTCGCCGACGCGGAGGCTGCCCGCGCCGCGGCAGAACGGGATGTTGAAACCGCGTCGGTCGGAACCGACGACGAAGCGCTGCGGGAAGCGCTGCTTTCGGCGGCCAACGACAACCGCGTCGCGCAATATGGCGAAGACGACTATGTCGACGACGAAATGATGGACTGGGCCAAGGACTTGCTCGGTGTCGGCCCGGCCGTTGGCAAGATCGACGAGGTCAGGAACACGCTGGATACAGAGTAGGGCGAGAAGCAACCAATCCCTTCTCGCCCATTGCGGGAAGGAACTGGTTGCAAAAGCCGGTCAGGCCTCGAAAATCGAGGTGGATCAAAAGGTTGACGAAAGAGGCGATCCGCGCCACACAGTACACGACTCAAGCCGGGTATTGGCTCGAGAACGGTCTTTTGGGGGCTTTTTCGGCCCAAGCGTTTTTGGCTTCGATGGGTCGATTTGCGATCCAGTCCCTGAGGGCGTCGAGGCCGGTGCG
>NZ_JBIRCY010000127.1:0-7270 GCF_044326205.1 Mesorhizobium sp. IMUNJ 23232 | reverse complement strand
GTCGCGACCAGGATTGTCATCCGCTCTTATCGCAGACGACCTGACGCCAATCCCATCCAACTGGAACTCACCCGCCGCCGGCAATGCCGGCCGGCGAACCCTGCCGCACGCCGGCAGCAACCGCCGCGCATGCGGCAGATCAACTTTTGAAGGAATGACATCATGCCTGTTTTTGATGGCGACAATGGCAACGACCTCCTGGGCGGAGGAAGCGGCGCCGACACTCTCAACGGCTTCGGCGGTGACGACATACTGCGCGGACTTGGCGGAGCGGATGCGCTCGACGGAGGCGAGGGAATCGACACCGCCGACTACAGCGCATCCAGCGCGGCCGTGTTCATCGACCGGATCAATGGCACAGCAGAAGGCGGCGATGCGCAGGGTGACGGCTTCACTTCGGTCGAGAATTTCATCGGCTCCGGCCTTGGCGACGGCTTTCTAGGCGACAACGGCGCCAACAGAATCGATGGAGGAAGCGGCAATGACACCATCTTCGGTCTCGGCGGCAATGACGTGCTCATTGGAGGCTTCGGCGGTGATATCATCGGCGGCGGGGACGGCATCGACTCTGCCGACTACCAGAATTCCGATGTCGGCGTGATCATCGACCTGCTGAACGGCACCGCAAGCGGCGGTCATGCTGCCGGCGATATCATCACCGGCATAGAGAACCTGCGCGGGTCGGTGTTCGGGGACATGCTGAACGGTGACAATGCTGACAACCGCCTGGAGGGCAGCGGCGGCGAAGATATCATCTCCGGACTGGGCGGAAATGACCGGCTCTTCGGCGGCACCGACTTTGACACCCTGTCGGGTGGCGACCAGAACGACTTTCTGACCGGCGGTGGCGGCAGCGACGTGCTCGATGGTGGCGCCGGCATCGACGCGGCGGACTACTCGACGTCGTTCAACGGGGTGACGGTGAAGCTTACCGGCGGTCTTGGCGACAGCGGCTTCGGCGCGGGCGGCGATGCGGATGGCGACTTCCTGATCGGCATCGAAAACATTCAGGGATCGCTCCAAGACGACACGCTCGAAGGCGACACGCTCGCCAACGCCATGAATGGGCTCACCGGGGACGACACCTTGCGCGGCCTTGCCGGCAACGACGTCCTCGCCGGTCAGGTGGGCTCCGATACGATCGACGGTGGCGAAGGCATCGATACCGCCGCGTATGACTCGTCCGGCGCCGGCGTCACCATCTCCCTGCTGCTTGCCATAGCACAAAGCGGAGACGCCCAGGGCGACACGCTGATCAACATCGAGAACGTCAACGGTTCGGGTTTCGCTGACATCATCAGCGGCGATGGCGCCGACAACCGTCTCCTCGGGCTGAATGGTTCCGACGAACTGAACGGCTTCTCCGGCAACGATGCGCTCGATGGCGGCGGCGGTATCGACCGGCTTTCCGGCGGCGACGGCGACGACACCCTTGTCGGCGGGGCCGATGGGGATGACCTGTTCGGCGACGACGACAATGACATCCTGGTCGGCGGCGCCGGCGCGGACCATCTGAATGGCGGCGACGGCTTCGACATTGCCGATTATTCCGCGTCGTCGGCCGGGGTGGATGTATCCCTTTCCGAGGACACGACCACCACTCGCCAATCGCGTGCAGTCGCCCTCAATGCCGCCGAGGGCGGCGACGCTGAAGGCGATATCCTCAACAATATCGAGCAGGTCATCGGGAGTGCCTTCAGCGACAACCTCGATGGCGATGCGGGCGCCAACAAGCTCATTGGTGGCGATTCTGGCGACACGCTGGATGGGTTTGCGGGCAGCGACACGCTCGACGGCGGTGCCGGCGGGGATATCCTGCGCGGCGGCGAGGGCAACGATCTCTACATCGTGACAGCTACTGACAGCATTATCGAGGCGGCCGGTGAAGGCACCGCCGATCGCGCGGCTGCGTTGGAGAGCTTCACGCTCGGCAACGGCGACAACATCGAGATCCTGTCGACGGCGAACACCAAGCTGACAACGGCTATCAACCTGACCGGCAACACGCTGAAGCAGGAAATTCTCGGCAATGCCGGCTTCAACATCCTGCATACGGGCGGCGGCGCTGCCGACGTGATGAAGGGCCTCGGCGGCGACGATATCTACCGGGTGTTCAACTCCGGCGACGTCGTCGTCGAAACCGCCGGCAACGGCTCGGATACGGTGGTGACCGCGGTCGACTACAAGCTGAGCGCCAGCGCCGAGATCGAGAACATGTTCACCAACGGCTCGACCGGCACCTCGGCCATCGACCTCACCGGCAACGCGCTCAGGCAGGAGATCGCCGGCAATGCCGGCGCCAACATCCTGCATGACGGCGGAGCCGGTGCGGCCGATGTCATGCGTGGCTTTGGCGGCAACGACACCTACCGGGTGTTCAATGTTGGCGACATCCTCATCGAGCTCGCCTCGGAAGGCACCGCCGACAAGGTGATCGCTGCGGTCGACTACAAGCTTGGCACGGGAGTCCAAGTCGAGATCCTGCAGACCAACGGCTCGACCGGCACCTCGGCGATCGACCTGACCGGCAACGAGTTCGGTCAGCAGATCACCGGCAATGCCGGCGCCAACCGCATCGAGGGCAAGGGCGGCATCGACACGCTGCGCGGTGGCAGCGGCGCCGACACGTTCGTGTTCGCTTCCACCTTGGGTGCCGCCAATGTCGACAAGATCCTCGACTTCAGCGTGCCGGCCGACCGGATGCTCTTGTCCGACGCGATCTTCACCGCGCTCGACACCGGCACGCTGTCGGCGGCGGCGTTCCGGGTCAACAACACCGGCCTGGCGCAGGATACCTCCGACCACATCATCTACGAGCGCGACAGCGGAAAACTGTTCTACGACGCCGACGGCGTCGGCGGCTCGGCCGGCATCCACTTCGCCACGCTCACCGTCGGCCTGGCGCTCACCAACGCCGATTTTTCGGTGGCCTAGTTTCGAACGAACGCTCCGACCTGGAGCCGCCCGCCGGTATGGTGGCGGCTCTTGGATCGTGGCGATCCAGTCGAGAAAAGGCGTCGCTTTTGTCCAGGATAGGCGCACAATGGAGAATAATCGGATGAAAGCTTGCAAGATCATACGCAGCGGCGAGCAATTCCGCGGCAAGCAGGGCCTCGACTATTTCGCCGGCATCTCGGCCGAGACCGCTGGATCGGAGGGTATCTGCCTGCACCTCCTGACGATGCCGCCGGGAGCCAAGGCGACGGCGCATTACCATCAAGCGCACGAGACCGCGATCTTCATGCTGGAGGGCACGATCGAGCTGGCACACGGACCGAACCTCCAGCAAGTCGATCGCGGGCAGGCTGGGGACTTCGTCTACATCCCGGCCGGCGTCCTGCACCAACCCCGTAACCCGACCGGGCAGGTGTCGAAAGCCCTGATCGCCCGCACAGATCCGAAGGAGCAGGAAAGTGTCGTCCTTCTTCTCGAGGCTGGGCCTGATGTATGAGCGCGCCGGCTTCGTGCGCTCCGAGCTGGTCATCGCCTATCAGCTGCCGCTCCAGGAAAGCCAACCGCCAGCACCGCTTATTCGAATCGGTTTGATCCCTAGCTGCAAAAAGGATCAGTGCGTCATGCTGAAGCACAGGCCGGGCTCGGTCACGAGCGATCAGTCATCTTCCGTCGAATTTCGTTCAGTTTCTTTTTCGGCGGCCAGGCGGTGAAAACCTGTCGTCCGTCGGAAACGACATAGATTCGCTCGTGTACCCGCTCGATCCGCACGGAGTAGATCACCTGGCGAGGCGACAGCTTCGCAATGGGCAGGGCCGCTCCGTGCTTGATGTCGCGCACCATGCTTGCGAATTCGCCTGCGGCCAGCACGATCCCGTATCGTTCAAGCAACTGCCGGTGAAAGTGCCAGTCGCGCTTGGGGATCGATTTGCCGATCCAGCGCTCGTCAAATCCGCTCGGCCACAAATCGGAGAACTTATCCTTCATTTCGAAACATCTTCTGCAATTGCTGGACGCGCTCGAGCGTCGGATTCGGATCGCTGTCGCGGGACGCGAGCCGGATGAACTCGATCCAGGCTCGCTCGTTCTCGGTCAGTTCGAGCGGGTGGATCGGGCGGGCGTGGTTGCGGGGCTTGGTCATTTGCCAAACAGCGCCCTGACGGCGCGCCGCGCCTTGGTGGTGAGCGTGGGATCGGAATTGTCCGAGGCGTCGCGAAGTTCTTCGAGCCAGGCGGCCTCATTGGCTGAGACGGCGATCCTGAAAATATCCCTCACCGCCACCGCCAACGCGGTGTCCTGCTGCTCAACTGCCAGGATGAACAGGCGGGCGGGGTCGCATTTCAGCGACTTGGCGAGGGCAGGAACTCGATCAAGCGGCAACCTCGCTGCACCGCTCTTGACGATCGACAGCATGTTGACAGACAGGAATCCTGCCTCATCTGCGATTTGTCCCTGGGTTTTCTTGGGTATGAGCTCGAGGATCCTTTTCGTGACGAACTTGGCCAGATTGGTGTGAGCAAAGGGTCGCCCGATGGTCTGCGGTATTTCTATATATCCTTCTAAATCGCCCAGAATAACTTGCTAATGACTTAGTTATATCTAAGAGTAGTTGAATATATTCTAAATTATGTGATTTATCCGTTGGGGTAAGTCAACTGACGACGAAGCGAACATACAGAGCTACCCAGGGTTGCCCGCCGATCGCACCCATCGTGAGCGTCGCGCTATTGACTTTGAGTCCGCACGCGCAAACGTCGCATTGATGAGCTGTCGACAACTGATCGGGGTAGTCCGCTTGTTCCCGAAGAACGGTCGATGGGGCCTCCAACCAATGCGCGGCGTTTTACAATTCGACGCCAAGCTATTGAAAAATAGAGCCGGATCGTGCCGAGTTTTACCGCTAAGTGGCTGAAAGCAAAAAATAATCAGCAGCCTTCCAAGCTGAATACGAGGGTTCGATTCCCTTCACCCGCTCCAGCCTTGTTCTAAGACGTTTTGCCGCCAAGCTCGTCGCGAGCCTCCATCAGCGCGAAACCCAGCAGATTCTCGCCACGCCACAGAAGCGGGTTTTCGGCGCCGGCATCGTCCGCTGCCATGCCAATGCCCCAGATGCGGTCGACCGGGCTTGCCTCGACTAGGATCCGGTTGCCGGTGTTCAGCAGAAAATCCTTCAACGACGGGTTCTGACCAAACTTCGCGACGCTGCCCGCCAGCACGATCCGATACTTTTCCTTGTTCCAGAGATCGCTGTCGAAGCCGGAAACCTTTCGGCCAAGCTCCTTCGCCTGTTTGGGGCTCGCTGCCTCCGCAATTTTCGCTGCGATCGCCGCGTCGCCGAACAGCAAAGCCTTCTGCCGCATCATCCAGTGCTCGGCGGTCGCGTATCTTTGGCCATCCACCGCGAATGGCGCCGGCCACCACTGGCTGAAGCAGGACGGCGAAAGCGTTCCGTCCTTCGACGGCTGATGGCCCCAGAAGTTCAGGAAACGCAGTTTTGTCTTTCGTCTGTATTCAGCTTCCAGCCAGGCTCGGTCGTATTTCATGAAACCCCTCCGCTCCTGGCTATGCTGATCCGCTTCGGTGTCCGGCGCCGACACAACCTACGGCGTTTACGCAAAGCCGCCGCTGTTTAGCTGAATTTAAACCATGTTGCGACATGATGAGTCCGTTCGAGTAACGAGTGCTTGCCATGTCGCGTGATCACAATAGCCAAGACGCATTGAAGCTGACCCGCCGCACCTTCCTGGTCGCCGCCGGTTCCACTACGCTCGCCGCCTGTTCGCCGTCGTTGGAAGGGCTCGACATGAGTTCCACCGGCTCGATCCGGCCGAAGATCAGCGTCGATGCCGGCGTCACCAGTCCCGCGACCATGTACGCCTCGGTCACCGAGGGATCGTTCGTGCTGCCGGCGATCCCCTACGAAAAGATTCCGCGCGAATTCCGCCGCCAGATCGTGCAGGACCCGACCGGCGAGGCGCCCGGCACCATCGTCGTCGATCTAAAAAACCACTTCCTCTATCTCGTCCAGTCGGGCGGCGACGCGCTGCGCTACGGCGTCGGCATCGGCAAGGCGGGGTTCGAATGGTCGGGTCGCGCCAACATCCAGTACAAAAAGCAGTGGCCGACCTGGAAGCCGCCGGCCGAGATGATCGGGCGCAAGCCCGAACTGGTGAAATGGGCCAACGGCCAGCCCGGCGGCATCGACAATCCGCTCGGCGCGCGCGCCCTCTATATTTTCAAGGACGGCGTCGACACCGGCTATCGCATCCACGGCTCGCCCGAATGGTGGACGATCGGCCAGAACATGTCGTCCGGCTGCGTGCGCATGATCAACCAGGACGTCATCGACCTCTACAATCGCGTTCCGGGCAAGACGACGGTGGTCGTGTACTGAGGCTTTCGACTCCGGCGCGCCAAGGATCGCGTTGATACTTCGCGGCTTGGGTTTCTGGCTGTGGTCTGATCATTAATCGGACGCAGCCAATTCGTCACCCGCTCTGGTCTCGTCGCCTTCGAGGCATGGATTCCCGACACTCTCCGCTCGCTTCGCTCGCTCACGAGGTCGGGAATGACGACAGTCATAGTCCGCTTCCACTAATCTCCAACGCTGGCGATTGGCTGGGGCATCAATGATGTCGTCATTCCCGACCTCGTGAGCGAGCGAAGCGAGCGGAGAGTGTCGGGAATCCATGCCTCGGCGGTCGTGACAACAAACTCCCAACAGAATTTGTCGCCGGCTGATGCCAAGCCTGCTTCAATCGCAGCGTCTTCGAAAGCTTCCGCCGCGGTGGATTTATCCAGTTCGGGGTGTCTGCGGAGAGGCCGCAGACCATGCCAAATTGGCCGGCCTTTCCTCGGCCTCCTCCAACTCCATCGCTCGTCTTGCGCGTGCGGCCAAAAATCCTATCTAACGGGCTTCCCACGGGATCGCCGGATGGCATGGCATCGCGGCAGGGGGTGAAAACCCCTTGTCTTTTCGTGCTGTTGTCGCTAATCGGCGCCCCTAAGCAGACCCTAGAGAGCTGACGCCAAGGAAAGAGCAGGATGGCCAAGAGCAAATTCGAGCGGACGAAGCCGCATGTGAACATTGGGACGATCGGCCATGTCGACCATGGCAAGACGTCGCTGACGGCGGCGATCACCAAATATTTCGGCGAGTACAAGCGTTACGACCAGATCGACGCGGCCCCGGAAGAGAAGGCGCGCGGCATCACGATCTCGACGGCGCATGTCGAATACGAGACGCCGGCCCGCCACTACGCGCATGTCGACTGCCCCGGCCACGCCGACTATGTGAAGAACATGATCACCGGCGCCG
>NZ_JBIRCY010000126.1:0-7447 GCF_044326205.1 Mesorhizobium sp. IMUNJ 23232 | reverse complement strand
CTCAATAACCCCATGTCGATCACTCCGATGTCCCCCACACGTGCCGTGTGGGAGGAGCTTCAAACATGGGTCAATTCTCGATGGAAAAACCTCCGTCGACTGGGTCACTTCTCAGTGGAAATCAACAGATTTCGGCGTAGGTATTTCCGACTTGCCCTTCGCCAGAAGGTCACGAACAAGAGGCTCGTCGCCGCCGGTGAGGCGCGTGAGCGACTTGACGAATACGTCACATTCGGCCCGCTGGGCGGTCAATGTGGACGCCGAGGAGGCGACCCCGGCCCGGCCCAACGCAAGATCGGAGCTCGACGTGAAACCGGAAGTTTCAGCAGTCTCCATTGCCCGTATCGTCTCGCGTTGCGAGGCAAGCTCACTGGCATAAGCAAAATCAAGTTGCCTGCAGGCACGGTACTGCACGTAGTAGTCCGTCACCTCGGCGCCGAGTGAGACGCGCGCACCGTGCCAGTCAGCGACACGCTCTTGAACGCGAACCCGCGCGGCTTCGCTCCTCTGGCGCGTCTTGCCGAACAGAACGACCTCCCAGGAGGCGTCCAGACTGCCGCTCACAGTCGCGGTGGAGGCAACCCGATTTGCCTTGTCACCGCCCGTGCCCGTGCCCTTCAGCGATCCCGAGCCTCCAAGGCTGGGAAACAGACCCGCTTGCACGGACGTTAGCGTTGCGCGGGCCTTCTTGATCTCCGCCTCGGCGGTCTCGATACTGGGATTTTGCACCTGCGCCACGGTTATGAGGGCAGTCAACGACGGATCGAAAGAGGCCGACCACCACGACACGAGATCGTCGATCCGGCCGCCATGAGGAAGGGTCGAGTGCCAAACGTCCGCGATCTTCACGTCAGGTTTCTGAAGATCGGCGAGAGTCGTGCAGCCCGAGGCGAAAAGACTCGTCACAATACTACCGATGCAGATGGCTTAACGAGACATGCCGCCGCTGACTTCCTTCTATCTTGGCGGCATTAATTCGGATTTGCCATTGCATTGGGTTTTGACTTGTTAAGAGTCTTTGCATTATGGCCGGAACCATCGGTGACTGTCCGGCCATGTCATGGAAGCACGGGGAAATACTGCTTCCTCACGTGCGCCCTGCTCGGATGATAAAGCGCCGCTTCGGAGATGTTTCGAACAAGACTAGCTGCTTTTGGCGCTACCAGCGGCCGGTCTCCTTTTCAGGAATTACTCAGGGGGCTGCGGAATCGACGCGTATACTTGCTCCGGGGCTGATTTGTCTGTCCAGGACGGCGGCGCGCCGACTTGGGAGGCCACGGCGTCCATGAGGAACGGCGACCGGCCAAATTTCTCGCATGCCCGGTATTTTGGCTTTCCGCCAAGGCTAGACATGATCTTCTGCCCGGACGGGAGCCTGGGGAGCCCCTTGTAGGGTGTCTTGCCCGTGATGAGCATCTTGGAGAAATCGTCGCCAAATTTCTCTGCGAGCGAATAGGCATCGCCGACCTGTGAAACGCGCGGACCAGTCAACAAGCTCGCGCCCTTCGCCCACACGAGCGCCGCCACCTGCTTGCCCTCTCTGGTCGTTGCTTCGCCTTCAACGGAAAGCCCGCCAAGTCCGAGTGGAATTCTTGGCACCGGTACAGAGGATTGCGCGATCGTTGCCCCGAGCGCCGCCGCAGTCGACACACCCGCGGCCGTGGTGTTCGTCGGTACAATACGCGTGACTGTCGCATGAACGATCAGATCGGCGTCTTCTCTATTGTCGACGACCTGGAAACGATCGCTGACACCAACGCACAGGCCGCGGCTGACCATGTTTGCGACGAGGGCACGATCCGAAGACTTCTTGATGGATGGCGCAGCCATATCCGAAACCTTGGTCGGCTCGATATAGACCGTCTTGGCCACTTTCACATCCTCGGCCGAAACCATGTAGTTCGCTTTTCGGAAGCGGCTTTTGACCGGAGCAAGGCTCTCGTAAGATGACAGCGAGCTGGCCTGCTCGAGCGGTACGGCGGCACAACCGGTAACGGCCGTTACGAGCAGGCATGGAAAAAGCGTGTGCCTGATCATTCTATGCCTATCGGCTACCAATTCATTTCGGGAATATGCCACTGCGTTCTCCTGTTTTACCGTGGTCGGCGTGGGTTTGGTGAGAGGGAGCACCGCTACTGCCGCTGTTCCGCTGGTTGCACGGCTGCAAGTGTCTTGGTAAATACGGGCCTTTCTTTCCAAAGGCTGCCGTTCGCCATCTCCGCATATCCAAGTCGGTAGACGGCGCGCATGTAGTCGGTGTTGAAAGGATCGGTGACCTTGTAGGGAACCTGAGTGTCGATCGAGGCCACCCGGAATCGAATGCCGTTTTTCTGCGCATAGTCATAGGTTGCCATCAGCGCGCTGCGTGCCTGGGACTTGATCAGTGAGGAATTCGCCCTGGCCATGACAGAGAACGTGTTGTTTCTCGTGGCCAAGAATTTGGGGGTAAGCGTATTGTTGACGATGATGTACATGTTCAGCTTGCGACCTTTCGGCCACACGCCCATCTCCGGGTCTGCCATCCATCCTTCCGGAAAGGTGAGGATTGCGGAAACTGAGCCGCCGTCCGAGTGCATTTCCTCAAACAACTGGTCCCCGGACATGGCCTTGATGAGCACTGCCGGGAAGAGGCCAGGAATGCTCGCCGAGGCGATGATGACATCCTGAAAAAGCTTCAGGGCGTCGGGGCGACCGCTCGCGGCGATGGCGCCCATGTTCCAGATCACCGCTCTTTGGGAGTCGAGATTCGAGGTCAAGACAAGCAGACGCCGGCCCTTGCGATGCTCTGCGGCGATCCTCGCCACAACGTCGCGTGTCAGATACCGCTCGACCATCGCGCGAAGCGGCTCCTGCTTCAGGAGGCTGGCGCCGAGCAGGGCTTGCGGCAGAAAATCGAAGGCGACCAATTCCTTGGCGATGCCACCGGTGTAAAGATCGACGAGTGGCTTGTCGTAAGCCGAGCCGAGGAACGCGTAGGGGGCGATCAGAGCACCCGTGCTGACACCGCTGACGATATCGAATTCCGGCCGATCACCTCTCTCGGACCAGGCTCTCAAAACCCCGACGCTGAATGCGCCTCCGGCGCCGCCGCCCGACATGGCCAGGTAGTTGATTTCCCGGCTTTTTAGCGCGGGCAACCATGCGCGTTCTTCGGGCAGTTTCCCGGTCGCATCCGCGTACATGCGGATATCGCTAAAACCGACGACGCTGGCAGTGGCTGCGACTTTCGGTCCGTATGCGATACGGTCCGGCGCCATACACCCGGCAAGAATGACCAGCATGAAGACCACCATCAGTCGATGCACTGCGAACGCCTCGTAATGGGCTACAGTCCGCGTGAAACATCGAAGTCTCCATCCGCAGTGCAGCATTCCTTCGCGAACGCCTTCTGGGGCCGCGTCGGCGACATTAGTTCGGATTCGTCATTGCCTTGGATTTTGTCTTGTTAAGAATTGTTGCGCTGAAAAATGGCCTAACCCGCGGCGGGTAAGCTGCAGTGCTGCGCATGCCGAGATCAATTGTACGGCAGGCCGCGCTCACGTGGCTGGGGCAAAAACAAACGTGAGAAACTTCGGGTCAGGTCGACATCTCGCAACAAAACTTCACCAAGCGCCTTCATTTCGTCCCAGTTTCGACATTGCGAGGTTTCGTGCCGAGTCTATTCATCCTGGGATCAAGACGGGATGCCACGGATGGCCTATGATGAAATGACGATTGCCGACGTCCTGAGGGATCCATTGATCAGGCAGATGATGAGGGCAGACGGGGTCACCTTGCCGGAGATGGAGAAGTTGCTTCGGCACGTGGCTTCCCGTTTGCAGCAGAAATATTGTTCATCTGGTGCGAAACAACCTGTGTCGACGGCAATCGTATTGTCGCTCTTAGACCGCAAGGCACTGCGTTCTCGATGAGCAGTGTGCCACCGTGCCCCTTGACGACCTCGTCGGCGATTGACAGCCCCAGTCCAAAACCACCGCCGGTGTTTGTTGTCCGCGCCTCGTCTGCTTTGAAGAACGGCTCCAGGATCTTCTCGTGGAGATCTTGGTCAAGGCCAGGGCCATCGTCCCAGACCACGATTTCCACGTCGCCGCGAGAATTGGCTCGCAATTCAATGCCAACCTTCGTACCGAACCTTACGCCATTCTCGACGATATTGGTTACCGCGCGGATAAGGGCCTTTCGCTTGCATATATATACGAACCGATCCAGCCCTACGTAGGCGACGTCGTACCCCAGGTCGCTGAATTCCGACGCGATCGTCTGCAGCAGGCTCGAAATGTCGGCTTTCCGAGGCGCCTCAGCCGTTGCCGTGCTGGTCAGATACTGAAGGCTGTCCTCGATCATGGTGGTGAGCGTGGATATGTCCGCAAGCATCGCCTCCTTTGAGACAGCGTCCTTGGAGCGCTCGACCCGCATTCTCAGCCGTGTCAACGGCGTCCTGAGGTCGTGGCTTACGGCCGTCAGCATCCGTGTGCGGTCATCGACCATCTTGCGAATGCGACGTCGCATATTGTTGAGCGACATCGCAAGCGTGCGGATTTCCTTGGCGCCGGCGGCCGCGAACAATTCCTCCTCGTCACCGTCCAGTCGCAATCTCTTTGCCGCGTCGGCAAATCGAACGAGAGGCGACGTGATCATGGTCCCAATGTAAAGGACTAGGAGTAGCATCGGCAGCATCAGAATGAGGACCTTCGCGATAAACTCAACGATTGCGCTGAATCCCGACGGAGCGATGTCGGCCCCGGAGAAGCCGATTACGAGCGCGCGCAGAGGGTCGAGGCGCACCGCGATCGTGCTGTGTCCTTCGCCTCCTTGAGCATTTTCAAGAACGACCGCTTCGAAATCGGCAGGCAGGACGCGGCGGAGTTCACCTGAGAGGAGATGGTCGTCCGATTGACGGTCCTCTTTACCGTTGACATCAGCCCATGGCAGGACCTTTAACTCGAGACCGAGCGGGGCGCTCGACCTGACGAGATTTTCAACGCCGGATTCGTCTCCGACAGTCCTGAACTGCGTGACGAGCAACTCGATCTGAGCGCCCTTAGCCATGAGCAGCTTTTCATTCTGGAAGATGAACGGCTCCGGCAAAATGGCAATGATGCATATGACGATCGCTGGAACAGGAATCGAGGCGAATACGATGAACTGTAAGCGTATGGAGGCCTTCCAGAACCGATCGATCATAGTGCCGACGCCACCTCCGGGGTAAATATATACCCGCCCAGGCGCACGGTTTTGATGAGTGTCGGATCCTTGTAGTTCGGTTCGATCTTTTGCCGGACGCGGCTGACGTGCACGTCGATGCTGCGTTCGACCGGACCTGCCGAACCAGCATGCGTGCGGGTCAATATCTCCTGCCGCGACATGATCTGGCGGGGGTTGCGGCAGAACACCAGCAGGACATCGAATTCCGCCGTCGTGAGTGACACATTGACACCGTCGCTATCGATCAGCTCACGCGCAACCGGATCGATGCGCCAGCCCGCGAACGTCATCGGCTCTTCGCTATGTCTCGCCGGAATGGAATAGGACGAACGTCGCAGAAGGGCCTTCACTCTTGCCAGAAGTTCCCTAGAATTAAATGGCTTGGTGACGTAGTCGTCCGCTCCCAACTCTAGTCCGACGATCCTGTCCACGTCCTTCGTCATGGCGGTCAGCATAAGGATCGGTATCGTATTCGATGCCCTGATCCGCCGGCATATGCTGAAGCCGTCCTCGCCGGGCAGCATCCCGTCCAAGATGATGAGTTGGAAATCCTTCCTGGCAAGAGCGCGGTCCATCTCGACCGCCGACCCCGCCGCCTCGGCGACGTAGCCTGCATCCTTCATCAGGTCGATTAACATGCTGGTTATATCGCGGTCATCTTCGACGACGAGGATACGAGCTGAAGCGTGAGTTAGGACATCCACTCCGACGTTTCCCATGGGTTCGGCTATCATGAGACCCTCCCACCTCCACCGGCGGGTATCCCGTTTCGCACGACGGTTGTCAGCAAGAATTATGTTTATTTTTGTTGCCGCAGCTCCAAGGCAAGTCGCTGTCGCGCGGCCTGCCGACATTGTTGGAAACTGCTCAGCCAGAATCTCAGCCTATCAGCAAACGATTTTTCCACTATCCGTGCAAGGCTAGTATAGCTTTGCGAGTGGCGTGATTATCTCGTTTCCGTGTAGGTACTGTATAACGCTATACGATGGAATCGGGAGCAGGAATAGGAGAGCGTGCCAAAAGGTCGTGCGCAGGACATGAGGATTGTACGTCACCTGCTCGGCGGTCGACGGTTCGACCAAGATCTCCGGCAATGACGGAAAAAACCTTGGTACGAGCATGACATACGCGCGGTACTCCCCTCGGAAGAAATGTTCCAGCGCCCATTCTTCCCGCCGTATCACATAGCTGAATGCGAGATAGCTGAAGCAGAAAAACACCGCACCCAACGTTATCGACCCGACGGCTAGACCAACCCCCGCCGATCCCACCGTCGAAAAGAAATAAAGGGGATTCCGCGTTCGGGCGTAAGGCCCTGATGTGATCAGCCGTTGATCCTTTTGTCCGCCTATGTGAAGCGCCGCCCAGCAACGACCTGCAATGCAGGTCAAAAGTGTGAGGGCACCGAACTGACGGATTATTTCGTTCCGAACGTCACCATCGATCCACATCGGTTCCGTAAAGAGCAACAACGAAACAAGAATGGGCGAAGATATCCAGAAGAATAGAATGCGCTTACGCTGACGAAAAGCTCGAACATTCTGATCCATCTCCAACTATCACCCTCAACACCGTTCAGCGCGGTCCAGACAATTGTTGCGCAGGCGCCGGCTGATTGACTGGAAGACGTTCCCGCCATCTGCTTGCGGCAGCGCTGTTCGGCGATGTGTGGTGCGATTTGTTATTGCTGTGGGTTTTGTATTGTTAAGAGATGTTGGGAATGCCGGTTAGGATTGGAGCATGGCTGCGAGCAGCCAAGGTTGCTCTCGTCGGTGCCGACATAGTGCCCCCCGAGCACAACCACTTCGTGCGGGAAACTGCTCTACAGCGGTCGCTTAGTCGGCAGCAAATGGCGTGAGGGTGACCGAGTAGGTCCCGCCTCGACCCATCGGGCGGTACTCCCCGCCTGCGGAGGAATGCTCAAGCACGGCAGCGGCAAAGACGTTCGCTCATTGCCTCCATGGGCCGCCAGAAAACGATGCAACCGGAACGGACTAACGCGGGCCGGCGACCGAGGTTGGAGCTCGTTCGTAAGCAAAAGGCGCTTAGACTTTTTTCAATTTCTCTCGGATGAGGGCAAGCGTCTCACGAACGTTCAAATCAGGTTGTTGTCCAAGAGTCAGTCCGGTAACTTTATGATGGATTACAAAGTCTTCTGATCATGAGGCGGATGGAGGCGAGCTTTAGGAAAGCGAGTGCCCTGGCGTTGAGGCATTCCCAGTCCTTGGCCAGGCGCCGACAG
>NZ_JBIRCY010000125.1:0-7560 GCF_044326205.1 Mesorhizobium sp. IMUNJ 23232 | reverse complement strand
TCGCACCCGAGGCCCAGAAGTTTTTCGCCGCCGAAATGAAGGCCCAGACGACGGAAGTCGCCGGCAGCCATGCTTCGCTCATCGTCCACGCGAAGGAAGTCGCCGCGGTCATTGAAAAGGCCGCGCTTGTGAAATGACGATTGGGCTCCCGGCGCCTTCGTGCCGGGAGCCCAACGCTCGTCCTGAGGAATAGGCACGCCTGGGCCAGTCTCGCGATCCAAGAAAGGAAAGATATTGCAATTCGAGTGTCGGCTTTTGGGCAATAGCAATCATCGTCGTTGCTGCCTGGATAGGGCCGGAACCCGACATTCAAACCGAGACGCTACCGATCTTCTCCAGCAACTCAGGCAATTCGCCGAGGTGGACGAGTTCGCGAAAGCGCGGCTCGCCGAGCGGGGGCTCGACATGCTCGAACACCCAGGTCAGCGGATGCGGGACGAAGACGCCCCAGCTTCCAGCCCGGATCGCCGGAACCACGTCGGATTTCAGCGAATTGCCGATCATCATAGCATGTTCGGCGCCGTCGCCGTGGCGGGCGAAGATACGCTCGTAGGTGGCCGTCGACTTGTCGCTGACGATCTCGACCGCGTCGAAAAAATCGCCCAGACCGGACTGCGCCAGCTTGCGCTCCTGGTCGAACAGGTCGCCCTTGGTGATCAGCACGATGCGGTAGTCGCCCGCCAGCCCTGCAAGCGTTTCCGCGGCGTGCGGCAAGGTCTCGACCGGATGCGACAGCATCTCGCGGCCGGCCTCGAGGATCTGGGCGATCACGGCGGCGGGCACCCTGCCCTCGGTGACCTCGACCGCCGTCTCGATCATCGACAGCGTAAATCCCTTTATGCCGAAGCCGTAATGCGCGAGGTTGCGTTTTTCCGCTTCCAGCAGCCGGAAGACCAGGTCGTCCGGCGCGGCGTATTCGGCGAGCAGCGCCTGGAACCGCTCCTCCGTCAGCCGGAAGAACTGTTCGTTCTGCCAGAGCGTGTCGTCGGCGTCAAAGCCGATCGTGGTTACCGCAGCCATCGGTGTCTCATCGTTTCGGCACGGCCTATCGCGCGGCGCGCGGCAAGACAACCGGCGGCCTCGATCAACTTTCCAGCGACGCCTGCCGCGCCTCTTCCAGAATCCATTCTCGGAACAGGACGATGCGCGGATCGTCGGCCGCCGCGGTCGGATAGGCCAGGTGATAGGCGTATTCCGGCGCCATCTTTATGCCGAGGTCGAAAGGCCGCACCAGCCGGCCTTCCGAAAGGTCGGTTGCAACCATCGAGAAATCGCAGAGCGCGACGACGCTGCCCTCGATCGCCGCCTGGGTGACATAGGACGAGGAGGTGAACAGCACGCAGCGGCTGTCGTCGAAATCCTCGACGCCGGCGGCCGCCATCCACATGCGCCAGTTCGGCCAGGTGACGCCTTGCCGCGACCATTCGATGTGGACCAGCGTGTGGCGCAGCAGGTCGCGCGGCACCTTCAGCGGCGGTCCGGATTTCAGCAGGCGCGGGCTGCACACCGGGAAGATCACATTGTCGAACAGCCTGTGGGTGGTGACGCCGGGATATTTGCCGGCGCCGAAGCGGACCGCGATGTCCACATCGTCGTGGTCGAAATCGCGAAGGTCGTAGGAGATGTCGAAACGCAGATCGATGTCCGGCCATTTTGCCCGGAACCGGTCGAGCCGCGGCACCATCCATTTGGAAGCAAATGTCCCGTCGAGCGTCAGCTTGAGCTGCATGACGCCGCGCGACAGTTTTTTCGCCCGCGTCACCGCCTTGGCAAGGCCGTCCAGCGCCTCGACCGCCGCTTCGTGGAAAACCACACCGGCCTCGGTCAAGCGGATACTGCGGCTGTTGCGGACGAACAGCGCCATGCCGAGCTGGTCCTCGGTCTCCTTGATCTGATGGCTGACGGCAGCGGGCGTCAGGCCCAACTCCGCAGCCGCCCGCGAGAAATTCAGGTGGCGGCTGGCCGCATCGAACACTTTTAACGCACGCGTGCCTGGGATTTGGAGCGTCATGGCATCTTCAAACGAAATTCATAGATGGTTCAAATATTGCTCGTTTTTCCTTTTCATTTCAACGGCGTATTTTGAGGCTACACGATAGTCCTTGAAAGGCTTTTGAGATGTCCGCCCTGACCGTTTCAACCCACAGGCACCGGGATTCCCGGCTGTCGTCTCTCGCGCTGCGTTTGCTGGAATTCCTGCATGCGTCGATTTCGCGGCATCAGGCGATCGAGGAACTCGACAAACTGTCGGATCACGACCTGCAGGACGTAGGCCTAGAGCGCCGCGACATCGCTGCGCGGATCGACAGCGAGATGAACCGGATCAGCTTGCGGACGCTCGGGCGCTAGATTTCAGGCGTTCCCCGCGCCGCAACGTCAAGGCTTGGCTGGAGTCACGATCTCGTAGGTGCAGGCGAAGGACGCGGCGGCGATGCGGTAGGTGTCACTCGGGTCGGAAGGCACTTGCACGATGGCGTCGCCGGGCTTGGCCACCATCTGCTCGCCCCACGGCGCCTTGAAGGTGAATTCGCCGATCTCCGCCGAAACGATGAAATAGCCCATGTCGCCGCCCTTCGGCGCGAAGCTGCGGTAGCCCTGCGCGTCGGGCTCCGACCGGGGCTCGCCGTAGCGTGTCGGGAATTTTGCTGCCTTGACGAGTATTTCCTCGTTGCCGGTCTCCGGGCACCTGTTGCGCACCACCCAGTCCCCGGCTTCGGCCGGCTTGGACTTGGTCTCCACGCCTTCGCCCTTGATGATGGTGACGACGACCTCGCCGGCTACCGCCGGGCGTGCGTCGACAAGCTTTGTCTTGTGCGCGATGCCAGCCTTGCCTTCGGCCTTGACCTTCTCGAACAACTCGACCAGGTTCTTTTCGGGAGCCGTCTGCGCGGAGGCGGATGAAAATGCCAGCACAGCGCCGGCCATGAGACCTGCGAAGAGTGCGACGCGTCCGGTTTCCATCAGGCCTCTCCCAAAACTGTGCAGTGCAAAAAGGAAAGCACGAATAGGGGCCGAAGCCAATCCGCGCCCGTAAAAATCCAAGTGCGATTCCTTTGAAATGTTCTTGATATGTTCTTATCCATCTGCTACGCGTGGAGATGGCGAGTCAAGCGGGTTTCACGGGTTGGGAACAGCGTCCTGTGGATGACAGGCGGGACTGTGGAGGGCATGCCGGAAAGGGGGAAGATGGAGACGGCCGACATTGACTCGGTGCCGACTGCTTCTGCTACCGAGAGGCGGGCTAGATCGAGGAAATCATGGCAGAGGCAGCACGCAAATTCGGCGTTGCGGAAACACCGCTTTATCGCGAGGCGCCGAACAATATCGAGGCCGAGCAGGCGCTGCTCGGGGCGATTCTCGTCAACAACGACGCCTTCTACCGCGTCTCGGATTTCTTGAAGTCGGCGCATTTCTACGAGCCGCTGCACCGCAAGATTTTCGAGGTGGCGGGCGAACTGATCCGGATGGGCAAGATGGCCAATCCGGTGACGATGAAGACATTCCTGCCGGCCGACGAGAAGGTGGGCGACATGACCGTCGCGCATTACCTCGCCCGGCTGGCGGCAGAGGCGGTGACTATCATCAACGCCTCCGATTATGGCCGCGCCATCTACGATCTGGCGACGCGGCGCGCGCTGATCACGGTCGGCGAGGACATGGTCAACATCGCCTACGACGCGCCGGTCGACATGGCGCCGCAGGAGCAGATCGAGGACGCCGAGCGGCGGCTGTTCGAGCTGGCCGAAACGGGGCGCTATGACGGCGGCTTCGAGAGTTTTTCCGACGCGATCAAGACGGCGATCGACATGGCCGGCGCCGCCTATATGCGCGATGGCCACCTGTCCGGCATCGCGACGGGACTGCGCGACCTCGATAACCGGATGGGCGGGCTGCAGCCATCCGACCTGATCGTGCTGGCGGGTCGCCCGGGCATGGGCAAGACCTCGCTGGTCACCAACATCGCCTTTAACGTCGCCCACGCCTACGAGCCGGCGCAGCAGGCAGACGGTTCGTTCAAGGCGAAGAATGGCGGCGTGGTCGGCTTCTTCTCGCTGGAAATGTCGTCCGAACAGCTCGCCACCCGTATCATTTCCGAGCAGGCGGAAGTTCCCTCGTCCAAAATCAGGCGCGGCGACCTGACCGAAACCGATTTCGAAAAACTGGTCGGCTGCACGCAGATGCTGCAGAAAATCCCGCTGTTCATCGATTCGACCGGCGGCATTTCCATCGCCCAGCTCGCGGCGCGCGCCCGGCGACTGAAGCGCCAACGCGGGCTGGACGTCATCGTCATCGATTATATCCAGCTCATGACCGGATCATCGAAGCGCGCCAGCGAGAACCGGGTTCAGGAGATCACCGAGATCACCACCGGGCTGAAGGCGCTGGCCAAGGAACTCGCTGTACCGATCATCGCGCTGTCGCAGCTTTCGCGACAGGTGGAAAGCCGCGAGGACAAGCGGCCGCAACTTTCGGACCTGCGCGAATCGGGCTCGATCGAGCAGGACGCCGACGTGGTCATCTTCGTCTATCGCGAGGAATATTATTTGAAGAACAAGGAGCCGAAGCCCGGCACCGACGAATACATCAAATGGGAAGGCGCAATGAACGAGGCGCGTGGCAAGGCCGAGGTGATCGTGGCCAAGCAGCGCCATGGCCCGACCGGTACCGTGGGACTGGGCTTTCAGGGCGAGTTCACGCGCTTCTTCGACCTGGCGGAGGATTCTCATTTGCCGGAAAGGTATGAGTGATCCGGACGATTGGTGGGAATTTTCCGCAAATCATGCAATATATGTAACATGCATAAGATGCATGAAAGGGCACGGACATGATCAAGGTCAGCTCGGCGGAATTCCAGCGCAATATCGGCCGCTATCAGGACATGGCCATGACACAGCCGGTTTTTGTCACGCGCAACGGGCGGGAACGGACGGTTACGGTCTCTGTCGAGGAGTATCGTCGGTTGAAGCGGCGTGATCGGCAGGTGCTTCGGCTCGAGGATTTCACCGAAGAAATGATCGCGGCGATCGAGGCCAGCGAGCCCTCGCCTGAAGCCGAAGCCTTCAATCATGAATACAAAGGCTGATTTTGGCGGCGCTTCCGAAGCCGATCCCAGGATTGGTCATTCGCTACAGCTATCTGTGGGCGAATGAACACGATGCCGGTCGCGAAGAAGGTCGAAAAGACAGACCCTGTGCCATAATAGTCGCTGTCGAAACCGACGAAGGCGCCACGTCCGTAGTCGTGCTGCCCATATCCCATAGTCCGCTTGGTGGCGCGCCAGCCCTCGAGATTCCTCAAGACACCAAACACCGCCTCGGCTTGGATGACGAGCGATCCTGGATCGTTCTTTCGGAAGCCAATCAATTCATCTGGCCTGGTTTTGATATCCGATTCTCGAAGCCGGGCGACGCATCGAGTGTCGCCTATGGCCATCTACCCGCCAACTTCTTTCGAGATCTACGCATGGCTTTCGTCAAGGAACTTCGCAAGAAACGCGCCCGTCTGGTATCGAGATCGTCGTAGGTGGCCAAATCCCGCGTCCAGTTCATCTGCCAGGCTTGCGGCAACGTCACGTCGCGCTGGGCGGGCAAGTGCGAGGCCTGCGGCGAGTGGAACACGCTGGTCGAGGAAGGCACGGCCGGCGGCATCGGCAGCGGGCCGGCGTCGATGCGCTCGACGCGCAAGGGGCGGGCCGTCGTTCTGACGTCGCTTTCCGGCGAGATCGAGGATGCGCCGCGCATTGCGTCGGGAATTTCCGAACTCGACCGCGCCACCGGCGGCGGTTTTGTCCGAGGCTCGGCGCTGCTGGTCGGCGGCGATCCGGGCATCGGCAAGTCGACGCTGCTGACCCAGGCGGCCGCGGCGCTGGCCAGCAAGGGCCACCGCATCGTCTACGTCTCGGGCGAGGAGGCGGTCGCGCAGATCAGACTGCGCGCCCAGCGGCTCGGTGTCGCGAATTCATCGGTGGAACTCGCCGCAGAAACCAATGTCGAGGATATTCTGGCCACCATCGCCGACGGCAAGCGGCCAGACCTCGTCATCCTCGATTCGATCCAGACGCTTTGGACCGACGCTGCCGAATCGGCGCCGGGGACCGTGACGCAGGTACGCGCGGCGGCGCAGACGCTGATCCGCTACGCAAAATCGACGGGCGCGGCGATCGTGCTGGTCGGCCATGTCACCAAGGAGGGGCAGATCGCAGGCCCGCGCGTCGTCGAGCATATGGTCGACGCGGTGCTGTATTTCGAGGGCGAAGGCGGGCACCACTACCGCATCCTGCGCACGGTGAAGAACCGATTCGGGCCGACCGACGAGATCGGCGTGTTCGAAATGTCCGACAAGGGGCTGCGCGAGGTATCGAACCCCTCCGAGCTTTTCCTCGGCGAGCGGCATGCGAAAGCGCCGGGGGCTGCGGTGTTCGCCGGCATCGAGGGCACGCGGCCGGTGCTGGTGGAAATCCAGGCGCTCGTGGCGCCGACCTCGCTCGGCACGCCGCGCCGCGCCGTCGTCGGCTGGGACGGGGCGCGGCTCGCCATGGTGCTCGCCGTGCTGGAGGCGCATTGCGGCGTGCGCTTCGGCACGCATGACGTCTATCTGAATGTAGCCGGCGGCTACCGGATTTCCGAGCCTGCCGCCGATCTGGCGGTCGCGGCGGCCCTGGTCTCGTCGCTTACCGGCCTTGCCCTTCCCGCCGATTGCGTCTATTTCGGCGAAATCAGCCTTTCGGGTGCGATCAGGCCGGTTGCGCATGCGCAGCAGCGTCTGAAAGAAGCGGAAAAGCTGGGCTTTGGACAGGCGGTCCTGCCGCGCGGCAGCGAGGAACCTGGCATCGGCGCAGCGGCATTCCAGCCCGCGACGCTGACGGACCTGGTTATCCGGATCGCCGGTTCGCTCAGACGCGACACGGACGACTGATCGGAAGCGGGCGGCGCGACGGGCCATGAAGTGGGGATTGAATGCCGATAACGCTGCTTGACGGAGTCCTCGTCGGCTTCACGCTCGTCTCCGCCATGCTCGCCATGGTCCGTGGTTTTTCACGCGAGGTGCTGTCGATCGTCTCGTGGGTCGCGGCGGCGGCGGCGGCGTATTTCTTCTACAAGCCCGTGCTGCCCTACGTTGAGCCCTATCTCGACAACGAGCTGTTCGCCATGGTGGCGGCCGCCGGCATCGTGTTCATCGTGGCGCTGATCATCGTCTCGCTGATCACCATGAAGATCGCCGACCTGATCATCGATTCGCGCATCGGTGCGCTCGACCGCACGCTGGGCTTCCTCTATGGCGCGGCGCGCGGCGTGCTGGTCGTCGCGGTCGCCCTGCTGTTGTTCAAGGGGCTGGTCGGCGGCCAGCAACCGCCGTCGATCGCCAACGCCAAGTCGCGGCCGATGCTGGAAAGCATCGGCAACTGGCTGGAAGGCCTGTTGCCGGCGAATCCGGAAAGCCTGCTTCCAAAGAAGATAATCCCCGACGAAGCGGAGCCGGACGCGCAGCAGCCCGAAGCCCCGGCGGCGGACGCGCCGCCCGCCGAGCCAGCGCCTGAAGCGCCGCCGGCCGACGCCGCAC
>NZ_JBIRCY010000012.1:0-161296 GCF_044326205.1 Mesorhizobium sp. IMUNJ 23232 | reverse complement strand
CTGACCAAATATGTCGAGAATCTGGTGCTGATGGGCACGGCCCTGAACGGCACCGGTAATAGCAGCAGCAACAACATTACCGGCAACGATCTTGCCAACACGCTCGATGGCCAGGGCGGCTTCGATGTCATGGTCGGGGGGCTCGGCGACGACACCTATGTCGTCGACAATCAAGGTGAGTCCGTCCAGGAGGATGTCGGTCAGGGAACCGACACGATCCGCAGCTCGGTCGACTATTCGCTCTCGGCCAATGTCGAGAACCTGCAACTGCTGGGTTCTGGCGACATCAATGGAACCGGCAACGACCTGATCAACAAGATCACCGGCAATGACGGGGACAACCGGCTTGATGGCGGGCTCGCGGCGGACACGCTGGCAGGCGGTCTTGGCAACGACACCTATGTTGTCGACCGATCGACGGACGTGGTGACTGAGGCGGCGAATGGCGGCCAGGATCGGGTTGAATCGTCTTCGTCCTATGTCCTTGGCGCCAATGTGGAGGACCTGCAGCTCTACGCCAGCTTCCTCGACGCTGTTGCACGCAACGGCAAGGGAAACGGGCTGGCCAACACCATTTTGGGCAATGATGGCGCCAACACCATAGATGGTGTGGACGGAGACGACACGCTGATTGGCAATGGCGGCAACGACAAGCTGACCGGCGGCAACGGCAATGACCTGCTCGATGGTGGCCTGGGTGCCGACACGCTGACCGGCGGAGCGGGCGACGATGCCTATGTGGTGGATCAGACGACCGATGTCGTCACGGAGGCAGTCGGCGAGGGAACGGACACCATCACCTCCTCGGTGACGCTGACGCTGGGAGCCAATGTCGAGAACCTGACGCTGACCGGCTTCTTGGCCATCAACGGTGTCGGCAACGACCTTGCCAACACCATCATCGGCAACGACAGCAACAACAGCCTCAGCGGACTTATCGGCGCCGACGTGATGATCGGCGGCAACGGCGATGACACCTACAGGGTCGACAACGCCGGCGACGTCGTCATCGAAGACAACAACGCCGGAACCGATACCGTGAGGGCGTCCATAAATTTTGTCCTGGGTCAGGCGGTTGAAAATCTCACCCTGCTGGGCAGTGGCTCCTTGGCCGGAACCGGCAACGCGCTCAGCAACGAAATTATCGGCAATAGCGGGATCAGTTCGCTTAAGGGCATGGCCGGCGACGACCTATTGAGCGGTGATTCCGGAGATGACGTGCTTGATGGCGGGGATGGTACCGACACGCTTGATGGCGGGGTTGGCAAGGACACGATGCGTGGCGGCGCAGGTGGCGACACCTATGTCGTGGACGATGCGGGAGATGCCGTCATAGAGGCCAGCGCAGGCGCCGGCGAGATCGATACGGTCAAGTCGACCATCTCCTACACGCTGACCAAATATGTCGAGAATCTGGTGCTGATGGGCACGGCCCTGAACGGCACCGGTAATAGCAGCAGCAACAACATTACCGGCAACGATCTTGCCAACACGCTCGATGGCCAGGGCGGCTTCGATGTCATGGTCGGGGGGCTCGGCGACGACACCTATGTCGTCGACAATCAAGGTGAGTCCGTCCAGGAGGATGTCGGTCAGGGAACCGACACGATCCGCAGCTCGGTCGACTATTCGCTCTCGGCCAATGTCGAGAACCTGCAACTGCTGGGTTCTGGCGACATCAATGGAACCGGCAACGACCTGATCAACAAGATCACCGGCAATGACGGGGACAACCGGCTTGATGGCGGGCTCGCGGCGGACACGCTGGCAGGCGGTCTTGGCAACGACACCTATGTTGTCGACCGATCGACGGACGTGGTGACTGAGGCGGCGAATGGCGGCCAGGATCGGGTTGAATCGTCTTCGTCCTATGTCCTTGGCGCCAATGTGGAGGACCTGCAGCTCTACGCCAGCTTCCTCGACGCTGTTGCACGCAACGGCAAGGGAAACGGGCTGGCCAACACCATTTTGGGCAATGATGGCGCCAACACCATAGATGGTGTGGACGGAGACGACACGCTGATTGGCAATGGCGGCAACGACAAGCTGACCGGCGGCAACGGCAATGACCTGCTCGATGGTGGCCTGGGTGCCGACACGCTGACCGGCGGAGCGGGCGACGATGCCTATGTGGTGGATCAGACGACCGATGTCGTCACGGAGGCAGTCGGCGAGGGAACGGACACCATCACCTCCTCGGTGACGCTGACGCTGGGAGCCAATGTCGAGAACCTGACGCTGACCGGCTTCTTGGCCATCAACGGTGTCGGCAACGACCTTGCCAACACCATCATCGGCAACGACAGCAACAACAGCCTCAGCGGACTTATCGGCGCCGACGTGATGATCGGCGGCAACGGCGATGACACCTACAGGGTCGACAACGCCGGCGACGTCGTCATCGAAGACAACAACGCCGGAACCGATACCGTGAGGGCGTCGGTATCCTACGTGATCAGTGACGATGTTGAGAGCCTAGAACTCCTTTCCGGAGCATCGACGGGCCGTGGAAACGTCCTCAATAATGTAATCACGGGCAACAGTAGTTCGAATATACTGGTTGGTGGCATTGGGAGCGATACGATCACCGGCGGTGGAGGCGCGGACCGCATTAGGTTCGAGTTTACAGAAGATAGCGATCAATTCATCGGCGGAAGCGACCTCATCACCGATTTTGTGTTTTCGGAGGGTGACCGCATCGATCTGCAGGTAATTGACGCTAATCTGACAACGGCAGGAAATCAAAAATTTTCTTTCATCGGAGATGCCGTGTTCTCGGCAGCAGGCCAAATAAGAGCCACGACGGTTAACGGAACGGCGACTATCGAGGTAAATAACGACGATGACCTCGCAGTGGACATGACGGTATTTCTATCAACAACAGGGACGGTTCTTGAGACGTGGTTTATCTTGTGACACTCGCATGTTGACTGTCGTTCCGGAAGTCTCCAAGACTGCCTTGCGTGCAAACAGCGCCTTCGGGCCGGTTGCCGCGCCGGTCGCCTGACAACCGGGAAATCGCCGGTCCGGTTTGGTGCCCTGCTTTTGCAGGTTGCTGCTACGGGGAAGGTGGCGTACCCCCTGGCGACCGTTTCTGCAGTTCATCGTTTCGTCCGTCGGAGCCGGATCACGTTCGGATCAATGCTCGGTTCCGAGGCAGGTGATTCGCTGCACGCGCGCATTTTGTGGGCGTGATCGTCGATTTCACGCGGCGCGCCCTGTGGAAAACTCACTCTCCCTGATGCGAGTCAAAAACGCGAAATCCTTGAAAGGCCTTTGAAGGGCATTTGAAGAGGTTTTGAAAAGCTTTCCGACTTCGCTGCCGAGCACGACGTTCTTTTCGTTGCGATTTTCTGCTTGTGTCAGTTGATTTCTCTTGGCGCTTGTTCCCTCCTTGTTCCCAGTTTGAACAGGATACGGGAAAGCAGATGTCACAAGCCGCGGGGGCGACACCCTTTTCCAACCAGATTCAGAGTGTGCCGATAACAGCACTTCGGCCCTATTCGGGCAACGCTCGCACCCACTCCAAAAAGCAGGTACGGCAGATTGCCGACAGCATCTCACGCTTCGGTTTCACCAATCCGGTCCTGATAAGCGACGATGGCGAGATCATAGCCGGCCACGGCCGTGTCATGGCGGCCAAGGAGCTTGGCCTAAGTGCAGTCCCGACCCTGAGACTATCTCACCTGACTGCGGATGAGCGTCGCGCCTATGTGCTCGCCGACAACAAGCTGGCGCTGAATGCCGGCTGGGACACCGAAATCCTTGCGATCGAACTGCAGGCATTGAGCGACATCGAGTTCGACCTGGGCTTGACCGGCTTCTCGTTGGCGGAGATCGATCTGACGCTTGATCACGCGCGGGAGTCTGCCACTTCCACGACCGATATCAGCGCAGATCGAATTCCGGCGCTGCCGACAAATCCCGTCTCGCGAACGGGCGACGTTTGGTTGCTCGGGCGCCATCGGCTGTTGTGCGGCGATGCGCGCTCGTGTGAAGATGTGCAGCGTCTGATGGGCGCGGAGAAGGCGGCCCTCATCTTCACCGATCCACCTTACAATGTGCCTATCGACGGCCATGTCGGTGGGCTGGGATCGATCCTGCACCGCGAGTTCGCTTTCGCCGCCGGAGAAATGTCTCCAGCCGAGTTCACGCAGTTTTTGACCACTACGCTGGGTAATGCGGCCTCGTCTGCAAAGGACGGGGCTATCGCATTCGTCTGCATGGACTGGCGGCACATGCGTGAACTGCTCGATGCAGGGGAAGCGGTGTTTTCCGAGCTGAAGAACCTGTGCGTCTGGAACAAGACCAATGGCGGCATGGGGAGCTTTTATCGTTCGAAGCATGAGTTGGTCTTCGTCTTCAAGGTTGGCACCGAGCCCCATACCAACAGTTTTGGTCTTGGCGAAACCGGGCGGTATCGCACGAATGTCTGGGACTATCCTGGCATCAGCAGCCTCGGAGCAAAACGCGGTGATGAACTCGCCATGCACCCGACGGTCAAACCGGTAGCGCTGGTGGCGGATGCGATCAAGGATTGCTCCAAGCGTGGCGAGATCGTGCTGGATTTGTTCGGTGGTTCCGGCTCGACGTTGATTGCCGCCGAGAGCTGCGGCCGTCTGGCGCGTCTGATCGAGTACGATCCCGCCTACTGCGACACCATCGTCAGTCGATGGCAGACCTATGCCGGCAAGCAGGCCGTAATGGCCGACAGCAGCCTGAGCTTTGAAGCCGTCGCGGAGCAGCGCCTTGGTCCTGCGCCGACATCGTCATCTGCGCCGGTAAAACGGAGGCGCTCCAATGGCCGCTGAAAAACCCGAAGGTGGAAAGAGGCCGAGTGATGATATGTCGGAACAGGTCAAGCGGCAGGTGATCTTTGGAACGGGCTATGGCAATCCACCAGAGCATTCGAGATTCCAAAAAGGTCGGTCCGGCAATCCCAATGGGCGTCCCCGGCGTGCGGCCCCCGATCTTTTGATCGCTGAACAGCCGATGCTGCAAGCGATTTGGGACACTGCCGCAAAGACTGTGAAGAAACGAGAGGGCGGCAAGGTCACCGAGATCGGCATGCGGGGAGCCTTGGCAGAGTCGATCGTCGCTGCAGCGCTGAAGGGTAACGCTCGCGCTCAGGGCCTTCTGGTCGATATGTTTCGAAGTATCGATGAGAAACGAGCACGAGAGATCCAGGAGAGTAGCGCCCTCTGGGAAGCCTACAAGAAAACTGCGGCGCAGGAATTGAACTCAGCCCGCGAACGTGGCGAACCTGAGCCGAAGCTGCTGCCGCACCCCGAGGACGTCATCATCGATTTGCAAACCGGCCCTCGTTTCGTTGGCCCATTGGACGAAACCGAAGAGAAGAGGCTCCAAGGCACGATTGCGCTGAGGGACCTTCTTATCATGCAGGAGGTTCTCGAAGCTCGCACGTGGACCGGGCCGGAGGCCACTGATCCAATGGATAGACCGGGTGGAGCGCTGGTCATTGCCTTTACCTTGGAGCGAGCCATTCCGCCGAGGCTGCGGCTTTCCACATTGGAGATGGTCCAGCGTCAGATGCGCTACGACAGGATGTCCAAACGCGAACTGCTCAAAGTTCTCTACGGAAAATGGCATTCCCTCGGCTATAAAGTGAAGCGTGGTTATACGATCGGAACCAGCCGAAAGGCTGTGAAAACGATCACCTTCCTCCAGGACCTTATCCAGGCCGCACACGAGAAGACCATCGATGTGGATGCGATGGCGCGTGGCGAATTCGATGAGGCTGTGCAGGACCTATTTGAGAAGCACGGACACTGGCCATTGGCGCAAGCGAGCTAGTTATCGCTGCTCGAGCGACAATGAGACTGCGGACCCGCTCCGTCCGCGACGCGACACTCAGCCAGAAGGAGGAGGGTCCAGGCTGAGCCGCCAGACTTGAATAGCACCTTTTCCCAGCTGAAAGTACGGCGGTGCAGAAAATGTGGTCTCTGGCGCCGTCTCGGCCAGGCCGCTCCACCTTGGCATCGTGGGAGACGGCCCTGCCAAGGTGTGCGTGCCCGAGGTAGACTTTCCGGCGTAGAAGTCAACGACGTCGAGCGATTGGCCGGGTGCGTCGATCGCGGCCTTCGTGCACGCCCTCGGCAAAGTGCCCGTTTTCAGAATGGGCGTTGGCAGATCTATGGTGCCGGCGATGACGATGTCGATCCAATTTCCAACAAAACCCCGGCCTAGTGACATGGTCAACCGTACGGCGCGCATCCTGATGCGGGCAAGCCTGGGTGAGAGGACCTCATGCTGCGAAAGAGATATTGGGTTGCTGTTTCATTCGTCCTCGCCGCGGTCCTGACCTTAGCCTGGCATCGCAACGGTGGCCCTGTCGACCTGGAGGAGGCGATTGTCAGGGCCGCTGTGGTGGATACGCTGACGTCGGCGGACTCGCGGTGTCCGCTTTCGGATCGCGCAATCGGCACAGCTGCTTCATGGCTGCTTGCAGCCTGCACTCAGGGCGGCTTGGCCTGGTATGACGCGGCGCATCAATATGGTGATGATGCTGCCAAGGTCTTCACTACGTTTGGTAACGAGCCGACGTTCAAAGAGGTTTTTCAGACGCTCGGCCCACCTGTCGTGCCGGTCATCACCTATTTCGTCCGCAACGGGTCCACGCAGTACCTACTGCAGGAGACGATAGGTCAAGGTGTTTCTCACTTGTGGAACGGCGAGGCGATTGGCTTTGGCGTCGCGGAGCTTACTCCTGAGCAGTACGGGCTGATTGCTATTGAGGAACTTCGGACCCGCGGCCACGAGATGCTGTCGGAATTCGAGATTGTCAACGGAACTGCAGTTCGTAAACAATTCACGCGAACAGTCCTGGGAGCCAAGAGCCTATTCCTGGGCGGGATCTCCGATGTTGAGACAGTGATTGCTCGGGGCGAAAGGCTGCCGAAGTGGAGCGAGGTTGGCTGGGCGGCGGTCGATGCGACTATGATCGCCGGGGGCATCGGAGTTGCCGTCAAATCCTTGCGCGCGGTCAAGGTACCCGCGACGATTGTGGGACGAAACACAGCGAGACTTGCCACGCTTCGAAGTGCTGGTGGAGGGGCAGTTAGATCACTATCCGCTCTCGCCAAAGCATCAGGAATTGCTGCGGTAGTCGCAGTGCCATATGTGGCTATCACCCGTCCGCAGCTTGTTGCCACCGCTGCGGGATGGGTTGCTGAACAGATCGGGATGCCTGCTTGGCTGGGGGTGTTCCTGGTCTTCTCGACGATATCCCTGATCTTCCTATTGGCGGTTCGGCTTATTCTCGCGCCCATCCTGTTTGTAGCAAGGAGGCTCAATCACTTTAGACCGCGCACAGCCTAACCTTGTGGCTGTGAAATCGGCGACGTCTGTGATGGGGGCATCAAAGCTCGGGGTGATTACATAGTTGACAGATTCGCCTTGTGGAGCGTGGGCAGAGGACGTACGTTAGGCTTGACAACGATCCAGATGGCTCGCGGGCGACGGTGTACCACTATTCCTCCAGATTGTTGGGCTGAATTATGTCGCGATGTAATATCTATCCGACAGTGAACCCAATTTAGTCTCGCCGAACATCAGCATAGACCGGAAATTTATGACGAAACACGCTTGCGTTTGGACAGCCTTACTCTTTGTGTTCAGCTTGACCAGTTCGACCAACGCCGACCAGTCGACGGGGACCGCCATACCGCGCCTTAAAACAGCGTCCGGCCCTGGAGCGCGTTCAATGATAGAGCAACACTGCATAATGGTTGCGGCGAAAGCGGAAACTGAAGCGCGTGCAAAAAATTCGGACGACCCTGTCGGCGAGGCCGAAACTGCGCTGAACAATTGCCGAGTTAAGATGCAGAAGCATACAGCATCGGTCGATCCTAAGCCTGCAAACTGAGGTCGCTCTTGGGCATGGGGTCGCCATTGGCGAAATGATTTTTCGCTCCTCGGGTTTAATTGAACTTAGGAATTGCCTCACGCGCCGCGTGGTTCGCCAGTGAATACGTGGTCGTCGTGAGCGGGAGGGCTTGCTGCGTGGGTTCTTTTTCACGCGTCTTCGCTGTACTTATTGCGACCTTATATTAGAGCCTCCAAATAGAACTCCGGTATAAAAATGGCGCATAGGTAGCCATCCGACCTGCACAAAAAATGTTGAATTCTTCCGCTGCGGCAGTCTTGCGCCGCCAATAGAACCCGCTACTGTCAAGTCGAATAAAACTCAGCTCAGGGTGGGGCAAGTGGGGTTGGTGTCGCCCGGTGTATTCGCCGGAGCGGATTCAGGTATTATCTGCCTGGTGTTGATGACGCAGTATCTGCGTCAGCCCGCAGACCCCGAAGTGATTCGACACGATCTTGGACTTGTCGAGGCGAAGGCCAGCCGCGACGATATTGTCCGGGCGGCGAAGCGGCTGCGCCTGAGGGCGCGGGCCGTGAAGGTTTCCACGGCTAGGCTCGATCGCCTGCCCTTGCCGGCGATCGTGGAAAAATCCGACGGCAGCTTCGCGGTGCTGGCCGCCCTCTCGGCCGACAAGGTGCTTGTCCAGGACCCGCTGGTTCAAGGTCCGCAGGAATTGACGCGGGCGGAATTTGAAGCGGGATGGAGCGGCTATGTCATTCTGGTCACCAGCCGTGCCTTCGCCAATGGCTTTTCGCGTCGGTTCGACTTTTCGTGGTTCATCCCGGAGCTGATCCGCTACCGGTGGATATTCGCCGAGGTGCTGCTGGCTTCGTTCTTCGTGCAGTTGCTTGGCCTGATTTCGCCGATCTTCTTCCAACTTGTGATCGACAAGGTGCTCGTCCACAACGGGATGACCACGCTCGAAGTTCTGATCATCGGCTTGTCGGCGGTGTCGCTGTTTGAGATACTGCTGACGGGTCTTCGCACCTACACGACCACGCACACGACCAGCCGCATCGACGTCGCGCTCGGCGCAAAGTTGTTTCATCATTTGCTCAATCTGCCGATCGCCTATTTCGAGGCGCGGCAGACCGGGCAGACGGTGGCCCGGGTGCATGAGCTGGAAAACATCCGGGCGTTCCTGACGGGATCGGCGCTGACGGTCCTGCTCGACGTGCTCTTCCTCTTCGTTTTCCTCGCCGTCATGTATCTCTACAGCCCATGGCTGACCTTGATCGTGCTGTGCTCGATCCCGGCCTACATCGTGCTGTCCGTCGCTGTGACGCCGGAGTTCCGCCGGCGCATCGAGGAAAAGTTCAATCGCGGTGCGGAGAACCAGACGTTCCTGGTGGAATCCATCGTTGGCGTCGAGACGCTGAAGGCGATGGCCGTCGAGCCGCAGATGCAGCGGCGCTGGGAAGACCAGCTTGCGGGTTATGTGGGCGCCGGCTTCAGAACCTCGAACCTTGCCAACTTTGCCAGCAATGCGGCGCAGTTCATCAGCAAGGCGGTGATCGTCGCTACCATGTGGTTCGGCGCCAAGGCGGTGCTGGCCGGCGACATGACGGTCGGCCAGCTCGTCGCCTTTAACCTGCTTGCCGGCCGCGTCTCCGGCCCGGTGCTGCGGCTGGCGCAGCTCTGGCAGGATCTTCAGCAGGTCCGCATCTCGGTCGACCGGCTGGGCGACATTCTGAATGTGCCGGCCGAAATCAGCGGCGGCAGCGGCGAGGGCTCCCTTCGCAGGATTTCTGGCCACGTCGCCTTCGATCACGTCGTCTTCCGTTACCGGCCGGGCGAGCGCGAGATTCTGAGTGACGTTTCCTTCCAGGTGCAGCCCGGCGAGATCATCGGCATCGTCGGGCCTTCTGGGTCCGGCAAGAGCACGGTGGCAAAACTGCTGCAGCGGCTGCATGTGCCGGAGCGCGGACGGGTGCTGGTCGACGGCGTCGACCTTGCGCTGATCGATCCGCGCAGCCTGCGCCGCCAGATCGGCGTGGTGCTTCAGGAAAACGTGCTGTTCCGCCGCACGGTGCGCGAGAACATCGCGCTGGCCGATCCATCGCTGCCGCTGGATCGGGTCATCGAGGCGGCAAAACTCTCCGGCGCGCATGAGTTCATCGTCAAGCTCAAGTCGGGCTACGACACGGTGCTGGAGGAGCGCGGCGCCAATCTGTCGGGCGGTCAACGCCAGCGCATCGCGATTGCCCGCGCGCTGGTCAGCAATCCGCGCATCCTGATCTTCGACGAGGCGACCAGCGCGCTGGATTATGAATCCGAATACGTCATCCAGCAGAACATGCGGCGCATGGCGCAGGGGCGCACCGTGTTCATCATCGCCCACCGGCTGGCCGCGCTTCGCGACGCCACCCGCATCTTGACTATCGAGGCCGGCCGCCTGACCGAACAGGGCACGCACGAGCAACTGCTTCAACGCAACGGCCGCTATGCGCAGCTCTACCGGCTGCAGGCCCAGCATACCCCAGTGGCGGCGGAGTAGGCGGATGGGGCGTTTGTGGCAGGCAGTGCGGGAAGGCGTGGCGCGGGATCGCCAGGACAAGCGCCCGCGCCTCAACCGCAACGAACGCGAGTTCCAGGCGGCTGCGATCGAGATCCTCGAAACGCCGGCCTCGCCCGCCGCGCGCATCTTCGCCGGCATAATCATCGTCTTCGTCACCGGCGCGCTCATATGGTCGTGGTTCGGCCGCATCGACACCTTTGCCACCATCCAGGGCAAGCTGATCCCGATCGGCAAGGTACAGGTCATCGAGCCGCTGATCACCGGCACGGTGAAGGCCATCCATATAAAGGCAGGCGACCACGTCGCGCTCGACGCGCCGCTGGTCGAGCTCGATCCGGCGCAGCATGTGGCGGAGCGCCGCAAGGTCGCGGGCGATCTCGCCGTGGCTGAAGTCTCGGTGGCGCGGCTGAAGGCTGTGCTCGATGCGGTCGCGAACGATACCCCGCCGGCGCAGGCCGGCTTCACGGCGCCAGCCGGTGCTTCCCCGGCGCTGGTCGAGCTGCAACTGCTGCAGATGCGTCAGTCGCTCGCCGCCTACCGGGCTGAGCAGGCGAGCCTGGAGGCCGACATCGCCCAGAAGCGCGTCGAGGTCGAGCATGGGAAAAGATCACTCGTCGAGCGGCGCAAGCTGGTCGGCCTGACCGGCGACCGGCTGAAGATCTTTCTCGAACTGGAGCAGCGCGGCGTCGGGATAAAATCCAACACCATCGACGCTCGCCAGGGCGAGCAGGACCAGCTCATGGCGACCGTGACCGAGGAGGGGCGCATCGCCGAGCTGGAGGCGACCGCCGCGACGCTGGCGGCTCGCAAGCGCGAGCGGCGCGAGGCCTATCTCGACAAGATCGCGAGCGAACTGATCGAGGTGGACCGCAGCATCGGAGCGCTCAGCCAGGAACTCGCCAAGGCGGAACTGTTCGAGCGGGCGAGCCTGCTGAAATCGCCCGTCGCCGGCCGTGTCCAGCAATTGCAGGTCAACACGCAGGGCCAGGTAGTGCAGACCGGACAGGAGCTGATGGTGATCGTGCCGGACGGCACGGCGCTGGAGATCGAGGCGATGCTGCTCAACAAGGACAAGGGTTTTGTTCGCGATGGCCAGGAGGTCCGCGTAAAACTGGAGGCGTTTCCGTTCACACGCTATGGTACGCTGGACGGCAAGGTGCTGACCGTCTCCAACGATGCCATCCCCGCCGATGCCCAAGCTGCCGGCGCGGCGAAGGAAACGGCGCGCGACGCCGCCGGTCCGCTGGTGTTCCCGGTGCGCATCGGGCTCGATGCGACCTCAATCCGCGTCCAGGGCGAGGAAGTGGTGCTGACGCCGGGCATGTCGGTCACCGCCGAGATCAAGACCGGCGAGCGCCGCGTCATCGAATTCCTGCTCGATCCGCTGATCGAGATGAAGGATGAGGCGTTTCATGAGAGATGAGCTTGTCAAGGCAAATAAAAGCAGTAAAGAACGGTTGTGCGACGTAAAGAGCGTCCTAGGCAAAGTATCTGTCTCGTTGTTGCAAATACGGAATTTGTGATAGCGGATAGGAAGAAAGCGTCGAGACAATGGATGAAGTCGGCATGAATTCCATGGAAGCAGTCTTGGTCGGCAACCCCGCTACGGTGGGCACCGAACAGTATCCGGAAACCGTTCCGACGGCGAAACCGCACCGCAAAATGAGCAGCGTGAGCGTGCGTGTCGTCGAAGAGCGCGACTGGCCGGCAATACGCGAACTGGTGCGCAAGCAGCATCGGCGGACTGTGTTTTCCGACATGCCTTTCTCTGACAAAAAATTCGACGCCATCGAGGCGAGGCTGAAAAAGTCGGCGAAACACGAATGCCTGATCGTCGCCGAAGCAAAAAGCGAGATCGTCGGCGGCGCCTGGTTCGCGGCCGGCGAGTACGCGCTCTGCGAAAACTCGTTGATGACGACCGTGCACATCATCGCTGTCGATGCCGAGCGCTGCGGGCCGTATCTCTCGGCAAGGACGTTCATACGGCTGGTGCGCGGGGTCGTGGTCTGGTCGGAGAGCGTGAAAGCGAAGCGGGTGCTGGTGCATGTGACAACCGGAGTGAATTTGGCCCCGACTGACAGGTTAATGAAAGCCGTCGGATCAGATATAATCGGCGGGGGCTATGTCATCAAAACCTGAGTATCGGAAAGAGCATTAGATGTAATTGTAATAAAAATGAAGGATCGACTATGTTCTGGGGAAATATGCTAAAGCCAAGGATGTTAATGTCATTTTCATTGGCTGTAGCATATATTTATATTGTTGGATTGTCTTTCTCTGATATCAGAAATGCGATAGTCGACGGCAACGTTATCGTGGATAATGCATGCTATAAAAGAGTTTCTACGGCGCTTTTAGACCATGCCGTTATACTTGTGATAGGCATTGGGTGTATTATTGCGTTCGTCGCGAAGCTGCCATTTAGAAGAGATATAGTCCTTGTTCCATTTTTGTTGGTCTTATATTTATTGTTGAGATTAATTGCAGGGCAACTCATCTGTGAATGGTACTAAGGAGACGGAAGTGGATAAAGTCGCAGAACTTACCTTCGATGGTAGCTCGCTAACGTTAACTGAAAATGGTGTTGTCGTAGGTTCTTGGCCTGCGGTGTCGGGGCGACTTGGATTCCAAAATCCGGAACAGCAAAATGCTGTCGGCAAGGGTCCTGTGCCTGAGGGCACGTGGACCTTCGATCTTGATGATGTGCAGATGCGCGATAACCGCGACGGTCTGCTGGGTCTTTTTGGCCGAGGGAGATGGCCGGGCGCGGGAATGTCTTGGGGTCCGATGCGTGCCTTTCTGAAGCCAACGAATGATGTCAATACGTTTGGCCGTTCCGGATTTTCTATACACGGCGGTTCAACGTATGGATCTGCCGGATGTATTGATCTAGCAGGAAACGTCGTCGATTTCTTTATGACACTAGCTAGACAAGGATATACGGATGCCAGGGTGCGAGTTCAATATGGCGACAGTGTACCGGCACCTCTTGGAGAAGATCAACCTTTGGAAACTTCTCCTTGGCTCTCCCCTATTAGTTACAATTCGCAGCCGCCCTCTTCACGCAGAACTCCGGATCGCTTTTCATCTCGATTTGGCAGCGAAGGCGGCCGTGGCGAGTCCACTTATTCTGATGGCAGATCGACGAGCGCTCCTTCGCCAGGGAGCGGCAATTCAAGCAATCCATCCAACTCTCAAAGTGGTCCTGGCGAACATCAGAGCGAGGGAGGCCGCGACAACGGCTACGGTGGTGGTAACGGCGGTGGACGCGAACGCAGCATGCAGGGTGGCGAGGGCGGCGGCATTTTCGGCGGCGGCAATGGCGGCGGACGCGAACGAGCCATGCAGGGTGACACCGTCGGGGGAAGTGGATGGAACGACAGCCTTCAGAGTGGAACCGGCGGGGATACGTTGGGCGGAGGCCCAACGAGCGGGGCGGTTGGTGGTGCCAATGGCGGCGGGCGTGAACGGGCCATGCAGGGTGGCGTTCTGGGAGGGGCAACTGGAACCAACACTCTCGGAAATGGTGTTGGCGATGACCGGCTTGGCGGCGATATATTTGATCCTACGACGCCGTCGGGCTCGGCGTTGCGTGACAACCAGTCTCCAAACACATATGGACCAAGCTGGGGTCAGTCGTCTCCAGGCTGGGGTGGAAAAAATCCTCCCAACGTTGAAGGCGTCCCAGTTGGCTCGAATAGTCAGACAAGCCCGTCTGGTGCCGCCCCTGGCGGCACCGGCAAGGCCCCTATCCTTCTCGATCTCGACGGCAACGGCCTGACGGTCGACACGCTCGATACCTCGTCGATGTTTTTGGACCTCGACGGCGACGGCTACAAGCAGCGTATGGCCTGGGCCGGCAAGGGTGACGGCGTGCTGGTGTTCGACGCCGATGGCGATGGTGAGATCAGCCGTTCCAAGGAGATCGTCTTCACTGAATGGGCGGAAGGCACCGACAGCGATCTTGAGGCGCTGAAGCAGGTGTTCGACAGCGACGGCGACGGCCAGCTCGATTCCGGCGACGCCAAGTGGGGCGACTTCAGGGTCATGGTCGACGGCCAGATGAAGACGCTGGACGCTCTCAAGATCACGTCGATCGACCTCACGCCATTCGGCAGCGGCCAGAATTTCCAGGACGGCTCGTCGATCGCCGGCCGGTCGACCTTCACCATAGACGGCAACACGCGCACGGTCGGCGACGCCGTGCTCGCCGTCGACGGCAACGAATATCTGATCGACGATAAGAGCAATCCCAATACGCTTAAGGGATTTGCCAAGGATGGCTGGCTCGACTTCAGCGAGACCCGCAGCGTCAGCAGCAGCGGCGGTATCGTCACTGAAACCACGACTTTCGACGACAATGGCGACGGCGTGACAGACCGCACGCAGACCGACGCCACCAAGACGCTGAGCGGCGGCGAGATCGAGCGAACCGTCAGCAACTTCAACGCCGACGGCTCGCTGGCCGACAAGACGATCACTAAGACAAGCGCCGGCCGAAATGCCGTCGTGACCGAGCTCGACCAGAACGGTGACGGCATCATCGACCAGAAGCAGACGTTCAAGACCAATTCGGACTATACGACCGAAACCACGGTCACCGAATATAGCATCGCCGGCGACAAGCTGATGGAAGTCGAGACGACGACCAGCGCCGACAAGCTGACCAAGCTGACCTACACCCGCGCGACCGGAACGACCATAAACTTCAAGACGACTGATGTGACGACCGTCAACGGCAGCAACGGCGTGCGCACCCGGACCGTCAGCGACATGAGCGCCGACGGTGACACGCTTTTCTCCCGGGAAGAGACCGTCACAAGCAAAACCGGCCGCACGCGCACCGTGCGGACGGACGCGGACGGTGACGGCGTCTATGAAGAACGTGTCCTGACCACCATGACGGTGGAATCCGACGGCCGTCTGGTGACCACGGTTTCCACTTTCGCTGGCAACAGCACATCTAATGACGAGCCCATCTCTCAAACAATATCGTCAACCAGTGCCGACGGCCTGGTGAAGATGACGGCGATCAATCTGGACGGCGATAAAAACAATCTCGCTGAGTTCGTCACCACCGACACCACGCTGATCGGCAGCAACGGCACCACCACCATCACTAGCGAGCGACGCAGCCGCGACGGCCATGGTATGGGCAGCACGACCACCACTACCTCGGCCGATCACAAGATCGTGGTGATCACCACCGACGCCGACGGCGACGGCGCGACGGATTCTGTGGAACGTACGTCGGTCGATTCAAACGGCGACACCACGACGACGTTCACCTTGATGAACCCCGACGGGTCGTTGAAGACGAAAAGCATCACGACGACGCTCAAGGATGGGAACTCGAAGACCTCTCAGGTCGACGTGGATGGTGACGGTGTCTACGACCTGAAGACAACCGAAGTGCTGGCGCCCAACAGCAGCGGCAATCCGGTCCGCAGCGTCACCACCTACAGCGAGAACGGTACGGTTATCGGCAAGTCCTATACCTCGGCCGCGACCAACGGCATCTCGCGCTCGGCGGGTGAGGATCTCGACGGCGACGGCACCACCGACCGCAAGGTGCTTTCGAACGTCGATTATACGGGCGGCGTCCGCACCGTGACCACCACCGCCGAGACATCGACGGGAGTTGATTTATCGGTCGTTACTGAGGTGACCAAAGCCGATCGCCGGACGGTCACGACGACGGTCGACGCTAATGGCGACACCAAGATCGACCAGAAGACCGTGAGCGTACTTAATGCCAACGGCAGCCGTGTCGTGACAGTGACGGATTTCGACGCTCGCGGCGATCTGGGCATCGATACAAAGAGTGTGATCGGCGTCACCAAAACCGAAATCACCGCCGACAAGCTGACGGTTACCACCACCTATGACGTGGACGGCAATGGCAGCACGGACAGCAAGATCGAGGATGTGACTGTCATCGAAACCGACGGCGATAGCCGCCGGACGGTGACTGAGCTCCCGCGTGATGCCAATGAGGACATGATCTCGAGGGTCGTTACGACGACTTCCGCCAATGGACTGAGCATCGTCAGCGAGATAGACGCCGACGGACAAAACGGTGTCGAGCGCAAAGTGAGTGACGTAACCACCCTGCTAACCAGCGGGTCGACGAGGCGCACGATCACCAATCTGGACGGTAATGACGCGGTGATCAACAAGGTGGTGACCACCGTCGTGGCGTCCGGCCTGACCACCACGGAGCAGGTCAATATCGACGGCGCGGGCGGATTCGATCGCACGACAGTGACGACAACTGGCTATGGCGCAAACGGGACCAAAACCGACACGGCTACGGTGACGAACTACGACGGTAAGGATATTTCCGAAACCAAAACCGTCACGACGGCCGACAAGCGTTCCATCACCACAACCACGGATCTGGACGGCGATACAGACATTGATCAGCGTCACACCACCAAGCTTGAAGATGATGGTGACACGGTCGACACTTTCTATACTTACGATGCCGCCGATCCAACCGAGATCGACTCGAAACTGACGCTCACCGTCAGCGCCAACCGCCTCAACAGCACGGCCGTATGGGATATCGACGGGAATGGGACCGACGGCACGACCATCTCGGAGAAGACGCTCGACGCCAACGGCATCTGGACGCAGACGGTCAAAAACTTGGATGCAGCCGGATCCCAGAAGGACAAAACCGTCATCAAGACCGAGTCAGGTGGACTGAAGACCACGACGCAGTGGTATGCGGCCGGCGCCACGACGACTAGGTCGGCGGTCGACGAGACTGTCCTCGACGACACCGGCGAAACCACCCGGACGATCACCTATTACAAGGCCGGCGGCACGTCAGTGGAGAGCAAGTCAGTCACGACCACGACTGCCGACAAAAAGTCCTCGACCACCACCTACGACTTCAACGGAAACAGTACGGTTGATCGAACCATTACCTCGACGATCAATAGCGATGGAAGCATTACCGAGATTCATAGCGGCCGCATTCCGGATGATGATTTTGAAAGTGAGAGCGGCGAAATCTGGATCAACACGAGCGGCAACGGGACAAGCAAAACTGTAGAATATCGCGATCATTCGGGCTCCGGCCACGTACTCATTGGCAAGGAGGTTACGACCCTCTCGATCCTGAATGATGGGGCAGTCACGACAACTACCGATTTCTTCACTGGTGCGACCTCCACGCGCGTCGGCAGGGAAATCGTGTCGACCGCGGCGAACGGGCTGAGCTCCGAAGCGAAATGGGATGTGAATGGTGACCTCACCATTGATCTCAGCCGGACTTCGGCGACTGTGCTGGCGAAGGATGGGTTGGAAACGACAACTGTTGATATTGAGGAAAACGGCTCACTCGCTCGCAGGTTCGTAACCGCTGAGAGTGCTAATGGCCTTTCGGTCGAGACCAAATGGCGCATCTATGGCGCCGACTCGCTGTACGACGACAACCTTTTGCAGGACTCCACTGACCTCACCGTTCTCAATTCCAGTGGAACGCGTACCAGGACGATCACCAACGTGATCACGGGGGGTGTCGACATCTCGAAATTCGTGACGACGACCAGTGCAAATGGCCTGAGCACGACGACCACGGAAGATCTTGACGGCAACGGTGTCATCGACCGCACGCGGACGTGGACGGCCAAAACCCTGGCCGGCGGCAGCACGATCGAGACTCGCAAGGCATTCGAGGGCAGTACGACCAGCACAACCAAGCTGCTGGAGAGCGAGACTGTCACCGTTAACACGGCTGACCGGTCGACAACCATAAACCGTGATGCCGACGGGGACGGCAAGGTCGATCAGCGGGAAGTCACGACCAAAGCCGTCGATGGTTCGGTCAATACAACCATTACCAATTTCACGGTCACCGGAAGCGATACGATAACCACAATCAGCACCAGTGCAAACGGTCTGGAGACGAAATGGGCGTGGGACTTCGATGGCGACGGGGATTTCGACCAGAGGCGTTCAAGTGTCGGAACGGATCTTCTGGCTGGTGGTGAATACCTGACGAAAACCATCGACACCACTGTGAGTCCTGGAGACGACCCAGTTACAAGGATCATCTGGACAACAAAAAGTCTTGACGGAAGAGTGTTCAAAACAAATACCCGCTACGCCACGGATAACTCATCGGACCGCCGGGAAACATTCACAACAAACGTCGATGGCTCCGTCGCGGCCTACACTGAAAATGATGGTCAAGTCGGGGTGAGCTGGTTGATTCAGCGAGGCCACGTCTATTGGGATCAGAAGAATATTGCGCAACAAGTAGCGGCGAAGACCAGTGCCGACGGGCTTACGACAGTGACATTTGCGAACTTCGACGCCACACAGGCAACCTCTGTGTTCGCCGACGATCTCCAAAGCAAGGGGTACGAATTCAAGGAGGTCGCGCAAACGCAGATCGACGGTTCGGTCATCAAGACCATCACCGAAACCAAAAGCGGCGGCATGGACAAAGGAGTGATCGCCGTCAGCGCGGATGGTCGCACCACAACCCTGAAGAAGGACACCGACGGCGACGGCGATTATCAACATATTGAGACATCAACCGTCAGGATTGACGGCTCAATCAGGCATGTTGCCCAAGAGTTTGATCCTACGGGCAAGGACGTCACGCAGACGGTGATCACCGAGGTAAGCGCGGACGGCAGGAAGACCGTTGTGCTGACGTCAACAAATGGTACGTCGGGTACCGGCACCTCAACCGGCGCATACGTCGACTTCACTTCAGGCGCTACGACGAGTGATACGATTACCGGCACGATTGGAAGTGACGATCTCGACGGAGGTGCCGGGGCGGATACTCTCAACGGCGGAGACGGCAATGATTGGCTCGATGGGGGCACCGGGTTGGACAAACTAAACGGGGGCGACGGGAACGACACATACGTCGTGGATAACGCCGGCGACATCGTTTATGAAACAACCGACGAAGGCCTCGACACGGTTCGAAGCTCGATAGACTACACCTTGGTGGACAAGGACCTTGAGCGGCTGACCCTGACGTCAGTGGCGGCAAAATATGCGGGCGGCAACGTCCGTGACAATACGATTACGGCTTCTTCCAGCGACAACGAAATCGAAGGATTCGAGGGCGACGACATACTCTACGGTCGTGATGGGAACGATACCATCCTTGGCGGCACCGGCAACGATGAGATGTTCGGGGAAGCCGGCGACGACACGATGACGGGTGCCTTGGGAAAGGACCAGTATGTGTTTGGCAGAGGCGGCGGGTATGACAAGGTCCGCGACATGCAGGCAGTTGATGCTCCGAACGAGAGAGCGGCCGCAAATGCGGCTGGAGCCGGCGGTCCGACTGGGACAGCGAGGGAGTGGGTTGGCGGGTATTTCTGGGACGACAGGGACGACAGCATCAGCAAACTTGTGGATGGCGGGACCGAGGATACGCTGGTTCTGCAGGACGGGATCAATGCTGAAGATCTGTCGCTCTCCTGGAGCGGGTCGAAGAATGAGAACCTGTACATCGACATATCGGGCGGGCCTGCTGGCGATAAGGTCTACCTGCAACAGCAAGCTGTCGCCGTAGCTCGCGTCGAGTATCTGGAGATGGTCGGCCTCGGCGAGACGGCGTCCGAGGTAGTCAGGATGCTGTTCGACGTGGCGCGCACCAATGGCGGCACGCTGAGCGGAACATCCTCGAATGAAGTCCTGTTTGGGCTTGACGGTGCCGAGACCCTCAATGGCAACGACGGCAATGACATCCTCTACGGTGGCGCCGGCAACGACAAGCTGAACGGCGGCAACGGCAACGACCGGATGTTTGGCCGCGCTGGGAACGACACCATGTCCGGGGCACTTGGGGAGGACCAGTATGTGTTCGGCCGAGGCGACGGCAGCGATACGGTAAGCGATTCCGGCGACGATGACACTCTGGTCCTCGAAGACGGCATTAAGGCCGAGAACCTGTCGTTTGCGTGGGGCGGGTCAACAGGTCAAGATCTCACCATCACCGTAGCAGGTGGTCCCGCGGGGGACAGCCTTGTCATCAAGCAGCAGGACACAACGGCGGGGCGCATAGAATACCTCAAGCTTGATTCTCTGAGCGCGGCGATGCTGTTCGATGTTGCGCGAACGGGTGGCGCAACGCTCAACGGAACGTCCGGGGCCGACCTCCTGTTCGGGCTTGCGGGTGTCGACAAACTCAATGGCGGCGACGGCGACGACGTCATATATGGCCTCGCTGGAAACGATACCTTGACCGGCGCCCTTGGCAAAGATCGATATGTATTCGGCCGAGGCGACGGGAGCGATACGGTCAGCGATTCCGGCGACGATGACACGCTGATCCTTGTAGACGGCATCAAGGCCGAAGATCTCTCGTTCTCCTGGAACTCCACGAAGGACAATCTCACGATCGATATATCGGGAGGACCTGCGGGGGACAGCTTGTTGATGCAGCAGCAGGGCGTTGCTGCAGCGCGAGTCGAATATCTGGAACTGGATGGCGTCGGCAAAATGATGTTCGACGTCGCATTAACCAGCGGCGGCACGTTAGACGGGACGTCATCAAATGAACTGCTATTCGGACTGAATGGTGCCGAGACGCTCAACGGTGACGAGGGTAACGACCGGCTTTACGGTGGAGCTGGCAACGATTTCCTCAACGGCGGCAAAGGCCATGATACCTATGTGTTCGAGGCCGGAGGAGGCGCCGACACGATCTTCGAGTCCGGCATCTATGGCGACAACGACGATCTGGTGTTCGGCTCTGGTATTGACTGGAACGAGCTATGGTTCCAGCAGCAGGGCAACAGTCTCGTCGTATCGGTCCTGGGAACGACCGACAAGGTCACGGTCCAAGACTGGTTTATCAATCCCGGACGCGTTGTGGAAACCATGCATTCGGGCGATGGCAAGACCCTGCATTCGTCCGAGATCACCACACTGGTTGCCGCAATGGCTGCGTTCCAGCCTGGAACGTCGTCAGGTGCTGGCAGCGCGTTCATAATCGACCCCGAGGATACCCGGCTGGGCATCGCCACTCAGATCGGCACGGTGGCCTATGCGAGGAAGTCCGCTTGGGCGGCCTATTGATTAGATTTGGCAGAAAAAACTCCCCGGATTACACCGGGGAGCACACGACCAACTTAAGGCAGCAATTCGGCGCCGTGGTGGAACGACAGGTTTTGATCTGTGTGGGGGAATTTCGTTCCTCGTGCAGTGAATGACTGTTTTGCGCCCTATTCTGGACGTTCGGGCTAACTTTGGCCTTGCCCGAAAACGGACGTTCGAACTGAGGCTGCGGGCGTTGCGGCTATAATTCTTACGATCTATTTGGAGCAGCAGGGTTTCGGCATGATCTGCGACGCGTCTGGTCGGCATGCATGTTCGTCGCTATCAGTGATGAGACAAACTCACATGATTGAAGGTCCCCGTGCCAGCTCGAACCCGTTCGCAAAAAATAGGCGACAAAGGCCAGAATCAGGTTCGTGAACGGGTGGATGCGCATCCCCATTGGATGTGTAGGTTACAGGATCTCGACTACGGGGTCGACCTTGAAGCGGAATACGCGCCCGCCGAAGGCGACGGACAGCGCCCCGCTGGCAAGCTGTTAAAACTACAGGTCAAGGCGACCGAGACGGCCGACGTGCGCGGACAGGTGGTCCACGTCGTACTCGAACGATCATTCCTAAGTTACGCGCTGCAGTTCCGGTTGCCGGTGATCCTGGTGCATGTGGACGTAACGACGCGTTCTGCTTGGTGGCTTTGGCTCCAGGCCTGGGCGCTGGAACATGAAGAGCGCCTTGCGTCTTCGCCCGACAATGCAACTATCACCGTCCATATACCGCTTCATCAAACGCTCAAAACTGGCCTGGACTATGAACTTATCGATGTCGTCGCAGGCAAACACGCGTCGGCTGTGGTGCTCGCTCTAAGGGAGCTGGCTGACGTTGCCGCCAGTGACGGTCAGCAGATCAAGTTATTCAGGGGTGTGCTTGCACTGCTGGATGATATCGAAGCTCCCAATCGGCTCCGCACGGCAGAGAAGATCATAGAGCTTCTGGTCGGCCTGGGATCGAACCCTGGCTTGTGGCAAACGTCGCAGGTAATCCCGCAGATCGTTGCGACCGTCGAACGCCTTGGCGACATGTTTAGTCAGGAGCAGGTCCTACGCCTGGTCCTGCGATACGATTCCTACTCGCGGGCCGGCCTGGAAGGCTTAGCGACATTTTACGATCGCTGGCCCGAGAAAGCGAGAGCGATGGATTTGCCATCCGCTTTTCGGGATGCCGACGTAGAGGAAGTCGCGTGGTATTGCTCTGCGCGTGAACATTACGCCGACCTTAGTGGCTATCAGCTCGTCATGCGCTTTAGCGACGGCAAGTTACCACAAACCCGTTTCGGCAAACTCCAGCTACGAGACGATGATGACGTGTCATACCGGCTTCTCACAAAATATCCCACGCGAGGGAACTCGATTCTTCTCGACAATCTGATGTGGGCGGAAACCCGGGCGCCGGAAGCCTCTTCCTCGTAGTGTTCCGGCTATACGGTCGTGCCGGCCTATCATGATAGGCGTCACGTAGGCACTATGCGGGCCGCGCGGCCGAGGATGACCGCTTCGACGGGCGATGATCTATACGACCCCGACCATCATGGGGTGGATTCCTGCCCTCCCGCTTATAGGCGGCGGGACGGAGATAGCCGCCGTTCAGGTGGCGGCGTGCTGCGACGGCAACGCGCCCCCACTTCGGTCGTCTAGGTCCGCCGCGGTTGCCCCTGAAAGCCGACGTCCGTTCCAGTCATTGGTAACAATATGTGCCTGAAACCGTCTCGTGGGATTGCGTCTATTAAGTTCAAACGACGTTCGACATCGGAAACCATCGTAGGTTGGGTGCCGTCAAAGCCTTCCTACGTTGCGTCAGGGATCGTCACCCGCGGGGACTGAAACCGCCCAAGCAGGTTCCAGTCGAACGAAGTGAGATAGAGCCCGGCCAGTACCCCTGGGACGCATGTCAGACCTGGAGGAAACTTTCGGATTCTGATAATAATGTGCTGAGGGAGCTAAAATGGCTGGAGAAAAGGTGCGTATACGTACGCTCAACATTCGTTTACTGCGTGAAGGCCGAACTATAGGCGACGCATTCTCACCCACTTTTGCTCAAGGAAGCGACCGGGCGCTTGCGCAGCGACCTTGGAACGGCGTCGAAGGCGCATCACTTTTTATCGGCCAGATTTATTCCAACCCGCCATCTTGGGTAGAATTTCTCAGCCCGCAGAGTGCAGACCTGCCAGCAGACATTTTTGCAAGCGGCGCGGGAGCGGTGGTCTTCTTGCCAGTCGGAGATCGAACTGCCGCCATCTGCTTCGGGCATGTCCACATTGCCCTCAACGACGATGCATTTGAGCGCCAGTTCGGATTGAAGGTCACGCTCAATACCGTTCCCAGAGGTCAACTTCGCACGCTCGATCTTGCCACGCCTGACGCCGTGACATTTCAAAAACGCGTACAGGCAAGCCGTGATAGCGATCTGCAAGCCTTTGGCGTGGACATGTTGCGCGACTTAGCGCGGGTTGCAGGCGGGACGCCAACCGACTTGAAATTTGCTCGGTTCGTCGCGGGAAAAGATAGTCTGTCGATCACCTCCGAGGTCAAAGCAGACGGTCTCCGGCAAAAGTGTGCCGACATAATCAAAGCGTACAAGAAGATCGACTACCAGAAGGAATTCGCATGGGTCGACAACATGCAGATGGTTCATGAGAAGGACATTATCGCGCTGCTCGACGGGCAACTTGAAGAGGCGTTGGGAAAGCTGAGAGATGGGCAAGCCTCTCAACTCCACATGTCACCCCCGGAAGTCGTCAACTATACCGAAGGGAACGAGCTCCATTACAACGGATTTGGTTCACACGGCACCACGTTTCACAGCCTTTCAATTGACGACTATGTGGCGGAACTGAATCGCTGCGATTTTGACGATGACTTCTCCGAGGTGAAGGCCAATCATCGCATCAAGGCGAAGGGGGATGGCGAGGAAGAATTCAGTGAGAAATGGAGGGTCTACGATTGCTTCGTATTCGAGGCGTCGCTCGGCGCCGGGGACAAGGAAAAGCACTATGTGCTGTTCGCAGGCGATTGGTACGTCGTCGAGAAGCGCTTCAAGACGCTAGTTGAGGACTATTTCGACTCGCTGGAAAAAGTCGCGATCATTGGAGCGACGGAGTGCGCCAACGAGCGGGACCTGATCGCAGATATCGAGGCAAACCGCCCGGAATTGCTCAAGCTCGATCAACAAAAAATCAATCCCCAGGGAGTGCGATACGGCAATCTTGAGCCGTGCGACTTTCTCTCCAAGAATGGCGAATTCATTCACCTCAAGGACGGGGAATCCTCCGGTCCAATTAGTCATGTCTGGATGCAAGGGCTGGTCAGCGCCGAAGCCTTTGTGAGCGACGCGAAGTTTCGCAAGACGCTGCGATCAAAAGTGAAGAGTCTTGGCGACGGCTTTGAAGCGCAACTGCCGAAAAGTACGGAGCGCGTCGACCGAACCAAATTCAAGGTCGTCTACGGCGTAATGCGGAAGCCCTATGCGGATGGAACCGTTGGCCTTCCCTTTTTTAGCAAGGTTAGCCTGCAGGCTGCCGCGCAACGCATTGAACAGTTCGGGCTCGCGATTGCTATTGAGCTGATCGAAAAGCCTGCCGGCGAGGCCGCCGAGGGAGACGACTAGCCGGCTCCGACCGGCCGGCATCTCCGACACCCGGAGTGGTCTTTGCGAAGCGTATGGCTTCACCAATCCATGTTGGCGGCGTTGTCCATTTCTCCGGCCAAGTATCCTGCGAAGACAGTCATCTCCTCAATGGAGGCCATGGCCTTTGCGTAACTGCCATCTCTCGCCATCGTCATGATGAGCGGCAGTTCATAGTCCTGAACGTAAATCTTGGCGGGCGCGCGAGGCCCGTCCCATAGATGGGCAATGAACCGGTCAATCGTTACCAGCGAATTCTCGATTTCGAAGGAGCTGATTTGTCCGAATGCGAATCCACGGCCTCCAAGCCTATCGGGCAGTAGCACCGGCACCGGGCCTGCTGATGAGTGGAAATCGAAAGCCTCGCCTTGCTTGCCGAATGAGCCATGCGCTACGAAATTTCGCAGCTCTTTGCGAACGATCAGCAGATCGTCATAAAGTGCCTTTGAATGCGGATCGGCGAGATCAAAGACAAGTTTGAATTTGGTTGGCCAATCGGCTTCCGCAGACTGTGCCACCGCATCGGCTGTTATCAGCGTGCCGCGCAGGATGCCGACATGAATCAGCACATGCTCAGTCCAGCTAAAGAATGCTTCGATCGCTGATAGACCGAGCCAACGAGCCTCAGCTTTCAGGCGATACGCTGGATACGATATCGACTGCCAACTGCCACCGCTGCTGTTGATGCCCTCTGTCACCGAGCGCTCGTCCTTCTGCGCGATGGCTTGATCGGCCTTCGCGCGATAAGACGCTCGCAAAAATTCGAGCCGGTCGAATAGCGACGCACTCTTGTTGGTTACGTTGACGGCGGAGTCTTCGACGGCTTTGGCTGCTAGCCAATCAAAGAACGGCTTGGCCGCTTTGACCAACTTGTGGACGTGGGTGACGATCGTTCGAGCATCGCCCTCCTCCTTCTCAGGGTCGGCGGCAAAGACGCCAACGCCGAACTTGCGGTGCTCGATTAGGAATGCGCATCCATTAAAGTCGACTGGGATCGACCACGCGAGTTTTTCAAATCGGCCGAGATCGCGAAATCCAAGGAGTTCAACGAGCGCGAGGTAGACGAGATGTTGGGGTGGGAGCTTGCGGCCCGCGTTGGTCCGCTTCGCATTGAAAAGAAACTGCTGCTCGGCCTGAGTGGCATCGTCCACCGGCTTAACGGGGCCAATCGCCCGCCATGCTTTTTCTCGGACTTTCTCTAACTCGGGGGGCAGATCGTTGCGCATGGTGGAGCTATCTAAAACAGGTCTCGCACGCGAACGAACGGTCCGCCCGTTTCGGCCGCGCGGCGGACTTACGCGCGATCACATCTGTAAGTGAGAGTTTGCGCGAAAGCGTTTCATGGAGATCGAGGCCATCCATGCACACGATGGATGTCGGCGCCTTTCCAAACGCCGTCAGGCCGTCCGGGCTGAAACCTGTATTACTGATGAAAAGCCCGCGCGCCCACTTGGCATTGCGCGTGACCTTGCCCGAAAATGCATCCAGTTCGGTAACACCGGAATAGCCATTCTGCCACTTGGCTTCGAGGAGGTAGGTTTCGGCTTGGTGTTGAAAGCTTCCATCGATTTGCTCGCCGATCAGGCGAAACGATCCCCTCGGCGCAAGCTGATAGGCCTCGAACAGGTCTTTCAGGAATTTCTCGTACGCGAAGCCGCGTGGTTGGGGAGCAAGTTTGCTGATTTCGATCAGTTGCGCTGACAGCGCGGTGAGCTGAGCATCATCCGGTCCACTGGACGCCGGCTTGACGGGCGGCGGATCGCGACGCGGGAGCATGCCGAGAAACGATTCGTCGGTCAGCTCTGGAATGCGGAAAGAAACGCCAAGCAACAGAGCATTCAGCTGCTCGATCTCTTCTCGGGTCAAAGGCTCGTTGCGGCCGCGACGCCATGTCATGGACTGACGCACGATGGCACTGATGAGCGGGCAAAAGCGATTCCGCCGATGCTCGAGAGTGGCGGAGAGAAGCTGCACCGGTGAGGGCAGCTTGCTGCCAGTCTGCCAGTAATCGCCAACACCGGCTTCTTGCGCCGCGAGTGGGAAGGCGGTGCGCCCGTTTCCGCTGCCTGGCAGGAAGTTGTAGAGCAGATCGGCGATTTCGGTAGCTGCGGTCGCCTCTTTCATTGTCAACGGCATCGTTGTGTCCCAAAATCTCGGTTCTTTGCAACTTGTGTAGTCGGCGCTGACACGAGTAGAATCTAGTATATCATGGAAACCAAGACACCCCCGTCCACGGAAGCGGCGAGCACCGATGAGCTGGTGAAGCCCGATATGGGAGCGGTGCTGTCGCGCACCCACCTAGCGACCAATCTGCGCGATTTTTTGCTGCCGACTTTTGAAGCCGTCTCAAATGCGATGCACGGAATTGAAGCCAAATTCGGTGCTGAGGCCGGTTCGCGTGGCGACATTCAGCTTCACTTCAGCAAGCCGAATGATCCAGCGCAGCTTCGCATTTCGGTGACAGACAACGGTGTAGGGTTGACGGACGAGAACTACCGGTCGTTCAAGACACCGTTCTCCGGCTATAAGCTCAAAGAGCATGGTCGCGGCTTTGGCCGGTTCATCGCCTTCAAGGTTTTTGCACGCTCCGTCTACTGGAGCCGCTACGAGTTTTTCAAGAATCCATACGCGCGTTCATTTCGCTTCGACGTGAACCAGAGCCGTGAGTTCTCTCTGCTGAACGAGGAGCCGCCGTTCACTCATACAGGCGTGCGTGTTGAGTACGATCAACCGTTGTCGCCTTGGCACGACCTCGTCAGAGAACTGAACTCCGACGATGTGGCCGATGCGATTGCCAGCCACTTCCTCCCGTATTTTCTCTATCGATGGCTGCCCGACATTACGATCCAGTTCGATGGAAAGGAGCCACAAAACATCAAAACCCTGTTTGGGGCTTTGTTCGTCCAGTCCGATTTTGGTGACATCCAGTGCGAAATCGACGGTCAGACCGAGACGCTCCACTACGCGACAACGAAGATACCAAAGACCAAATCGTTCAAGAACCACTGCATGCTTTTCTCTGCGGCGGATCGCATCGTCGGCTCTGCGCGCGACCTGACAAATAAGCTCGGGCAACCGCATTTCACTGACGAAGCCGACAAACGGTACATCGTACTAGCGGTTGTGCGAAGCCAGGCCTTTGAATCCAGGCTCAATGACGCGCGGACCGGGCTGAACCTCTCGGCAAAAACCGTCGAGAATATCGTTTCGGAGATTAGCAATGTAATTCAGAAGACCGAGACGGTTCAGATCGAAAAGATCAAAACGGATCAGTCTGTCAATTTGACCGAAGCCTTGCGCGAGAATCCGATTCTGCGCATTGGCTTGAAGGGTCGCTCCGTGTCGGACTATGTCGCTGCCAAGCCCAATAATTGGTCGGCAGAGGAGTTCGTCTCGGACCTAGCGATCGAGCGTTTTCGTGCCACGACCGACCTCACCCGTGCCATTGCGGACGCCGCGAGCAATCCCGACGACTACGACAAAAAGATCGAAGATCTGGTCACTAAGCTAGACGCCAACAAGAAGGAGGCTCTGGCGGAATACGTGCTGCACCGCAAGAGCGTAATTGAGCTCGTGGAGGCTGCACGTAAGTTCGGAGATGACGGCAAGAGATCGCCCGAAGATGTAATCCACGAGCTCATTTTTCGCCGCTTCACGGACAACGTGGCACTCGACTATTTCGAACACAATCTCTGGCTCATCGATGACGCCCTTGCATTTCTTCCCTACGTTTCGAGCGATCGAACGATGCATGGAGGCGGAAGGAAAAAGGGCGACAAAGTCGCAGACCTCGCCTTTTTCGATGACAGCATGGTGCTCGCTGACAACGATGGAACCACCCTCACGATTGTGGAATTCAAGAAGCCGAGCCGCAATGACTATCAGTTCGGCAATCCGAAGGCTGACCCAGTTCTCCAGGTTATCGACACGCTTGAGCAAGCGATCACCAAAGGCGGGATAACGAAGACGGACGGCTCGCATTTCTCCTTCTCGGGCGTCATCCGTCGCTTCGCCTTTATCGTGGCTGATATCACGCCCAGCATGGTGAAAGTTCTCACCACGCACGACTTCAAGTCACACCAGAATCCGAAGGTCTTTTATAAGTATCACGACAACGGAAAGATCTTCATTCAGGCTTTTGGCTACGACACGCTGATTGAGAATGCCAAGAAGCGAAACCAGGCGTTCTTCTCAGTTTTGCTGGGCGAGTGATTTCGCGCTGGCTAATTTGCGAAAACGGCGGACTCTCGTCGCTTGCGGCCGGGCGTCGACGGCAGCTTTCCTGTCAATGCGTGCCGGAACCGGACAGTCGGGTGACGGCCCCGTTGCCGCCATTCAAAATTTTCAACTGACTGACCGACGGTGGCGCGACCCCGCCGCGCGAAGGCGAATGTTTCCCCGTTCCTCCAACCGCGTCACATCGGGCTGGACTTCGTCGCCGCGGCAAGCATTGCTGTTACGAACCCCGACGACGCAGCTATGCGGTCGACCCGGCGCGCAGCCCGCCTGATAGCGGGCTTCCGTCAGTGCTGACGCCGGAATGATCCGGCCCTGACTGACGGAGAGCAAAATGAAAATCGTCGATCTGAAAAACACTGCCGCAATACCCCCAATGACCGGCGGGGTCATTGCAAACGGCGCAGAAGCGGCGCCGGTCCCTGCCGCTGAACTGCCTGGTGGCGGCATAGTTGCGGGGCCGGATCGGAAGAAGCCTGCTTCCGCCCAGAAGCCGATTGCAGCCACGCCCACCATTGGCGAAGAAGCGACCGAGCATCGGACCGATGGCAAGGTGGACGCATCGGCTGCCGCGGCCAAGCCAGTCTCTGGCGCCTCCAAGACCGAGATTGTTCTGAAGAAGTTGCGGAGCGCCAAGGGTGCTACGGTCACGGCGCTCATGGAAGCGACCGGCTGGCAGGCCCATTCGGTGCGTGGATTCCTGTCCGGGACCGTGAGGAAAAAACTCGGTCTCGGTCTGGCGAGCGAGGTCGGCAAGGATGGGGCACGCCGATACCGGATCGAGATGCCGGCCAAGGCGCAATAACGACAATGGCCGCACACGATGGTCTGGAGAGGGAGATCGCCGCAATTGGCGATCTCCCGAGAGTGGAACTCGCAGGTGAATGGCAGCGGATCTACAGCTACCCGCCGCCCAAGGGCCTCCACAGAGAGTTGTTGGTGCGGGCCGTGTCCTGGCATTTGCAAGCCAAGCGGCTCGGTGGCTTCTCGGTGGGAACACGACAGAAGTTAAGGTCGCTGATTGACGACGCCGATCGCAAGGCCACGTTGAAGCAGGCAAGGCTAGATGTGAGGGGGCGGACGGGGCAAGTGGGTGATGCTCCTATTGCCGTTGATGCATCGGCGTCCGCTCCTGCTAAAACTGACGCCTCAAAGGCGAGAATTGCCGGTGCCGGAAAACCTCGTCGCCGCCTCTCGCAAGGTGCTCGGCTGATCCGCGACTGGAATGGCCGTGCCCATGTTGTCGATGTGATCGATCCCGGGTTTGTCTATGACGGCAAGCTCTACTCGTCGTTGACCGCGATCGCCTTTGCCATCACCGGCACACGCTGGTCCGGTCCGAGGTTCTTCGGATTATGAGTGCGGTGGCAAAACTGCGCTGTGCGGTCTACACCCGCAAATCTACCGATGAGGGCCTTGATCAGGAGTTCAACTCGCTCGACGCACAGCGAGAAGCCTGTGTCGCCTTCATCGCCTCGCAGGTCGGACTCGGCTGGAAGCTGGTGCCCGATCGCTATGATGATGGCGGCATCTCGGGCGGAACGATGGAGCGTCCGGCACTGCAGCGGCTGCTGCAGGATATCCGTGATCGCAAGGTCGATGTGGTGGTGGTCTACAAGATCGACCGGCTAACCCGATCGTTGATGGACTTTTCCAAGATCGTCGAGATATTCGATGCCAGCAACGCCTCCTTCGTGTCGGTCACCCAGCAGTTCAACACGACGACCTCGATGGGCAGGCTGACGCTCAACGTGCTTTTGTCCTTCGCCCAGTTCGAGCGGGAGGTTACGGCTGAACGCATCCGCGACAAGATCGCTGCCTCACGCAGGAAGGGAATGTGGATGGGAGGCCGTGTTCCCTTCGGCTACCGGATCGAAGGCAAGAAGCTGCTGATCAACGATCAAGAAGCTGGCACGGTCAGGATGATCTTCAACCGATATCTCGAACTCAAATCGGTGCCGGCCTTAGTGAGGGAACTGAATCGAGGCGAGGGACCGATTGCGAAAGATGCAGCCGTCCCACAAAATGACTCAAGCGCCACTGCGAGGTCTGCCGGGCACTACCGCTACGGGCAGCTTTATCACGTGCTTTCCAATCCGGTTTACATCGGCAAGGCCCGGCACAAGGGTCAAGTTCACGATGGCGAACATGCAGCCCTCATTGATGTCGCAGCATTCGATGCGACGCAGCGCCTGCTTAGATCGCTAGCACCAGACCGGCGCTCTCAATCATCGACGCCGGATATTCATCTGCTGACCGGCATTCTGTTCGACGAAACGGGTGATCGGCTGACGCCGACCTCGACTGCCAATCATGGCAAGCGCTATCGCTATTACGTTTCCAACCGACTGGTGAAGACGAAGCAACGTGATCCCAGCGGATGGCGGTTCCCAGCGGCAGAAATCGAAGCGGCAGTTATCCAGCATTACCGGTCGCTGATCAGCGATCATCCGCGCATTGCAGAATGGGCAACCTCCCATCGACGCTCGGAGAGGGCACAGGAAGCCGTCGAAGCGGCGGCAGAACTTCTGCGCAAGCGATTCGGCGATGGCGACCATCACGCCAATGATCGCGGCGATCTGCTCCGCCAGGCTTTCCCAAAGATCAGGCTGACCTCAGACGCCATCCACTTCGAGACCGACGCTGCGGCGATCATCGACACGCTGCTGCCCGCCTGCAGCACAACCGACACTCCGACCGGTGGAGCACCCGGATCGATATCCGAGAGCATCCCGATTACCGTTCGGCGCCGCGGCAATGAGGCACGCATCGTGCTGCCGGGCTCCACGAGCCGCGAGCCCGACCAAAACCTGATCGATCTGATCGTCACCGCGAATCGCTTGTTTGCCAAACTCACCGATGGATCGAATCAAGGCATCGGCGATCTCGCCCGATCAGCAGGGCTGGACCGATCGGACGTCGGCAGGCTGTTGCCCCTTGCCTTCTTGGCTCCGTCGATCGTCGACGACATCTTCGCCGGCCGTCAGCCAGTGCCTCTCACGGCGCGGCTACTTGCGCGCACTGAGGAATTTCCCAACGGCTGGCAAGACCAGCGGCAGCGGCTCGGCTTCTGAGCCTCGGCGCCGTCGACTTCTGCATCGTCCAGGATGCAAGGACCATCATTCCTGCAAACTTGTGGACGTGGACCTGCCCCGAAAGAGACAGCGGCGCCAAACGCCTCCAAATCAGGCCATTTATTGCGTCTCTGTCGACAAAGTGCTGCGCGAGAGACTTCTAAGCCACTGTAATCGCTTGGCTATTCCGAGGTAGAAGAGAATGCGGAGCAATGGGAAGACTGAGTGGTGCCGCTTGCGTGACTCGAACCCGCGACCCCATTCGTCGCTAACGCCTGCTCATGTTCCCTCTCGTGACATAATCGGCGAAGTGCCACGAGTTGCAAGATTAAGCCAAAACACTGGTCGGCTTTGCGGGTACCATGCCTCAAGAACGAGAGTTCTTCGCCGGTAACTTCAACCCCACATACTCAACGCGATCGATCTCCTGCTTCAATCTCTCAAGCGAAACGCCACGATCGAGGATGCCATCGCTCCGCCGAACGCGACCGTAGCTACGCCCGACCCCGCCGCCGCTATGGCCGGTGAACGCATGATGGATTTCTTCGCTGATCCCTGCCTCGCGGCAGGCCCGCTTAAACGTGTGGCGGAACGAGTGAAATGTCTTCGACCGATTATCGACCACGTAGGTTGACAGGTAGCGGCCAAACCACTTTGTCCAAGCCTTGGCTTTGGGACCGACCGGCGGTTCGAATCCGGGCCACAAAGGCATGCCTGGAGCAATGGCTTCGGCGCGGCCCGTCACATAATCGAGGAAGCCAGCGCGCTGGATCGCCGCGTGAATCGGTACCGAGCGAGCCGACGACAGGTTCTTTAGATTTTGATCGGCGCCCTCGTCATTGAAATCAATGAACCACAGTCCGTTAGTCGATCGGATGTCGCCGACTTTGAGCTGCAATAGCTCAGTTCTGCGCGCGCCGGTGAAGATTGCCAAGAACGGAAGCCAAAACGCTGCTTCACCCTGTCCCGCCTTTGGGCGAGACCCCATCTTGTAGACCGGTGAGGCGAAGAGGGCGTTGAGCTCGTCGACCGAAAACGGCTCATAGGTGTCGCGTTCCATGTTCGAGATGTCGAAGCCGACACGAAATGGGTTCGACCACTGGCCAAGATGCTCGAAGTACCCGTCCTTTTCGGCCTTGGCGAGAATGCCGGAGACCAGGTTGAGGTATTTGTTGACGGTTTGTGCGTTGCGCGGCTCGTATCCCTTCAGGTCTTGCTTCAGCAATTCGGGCAATCGCATTCTTGCTAGCCGGTGAGGGATACGCTTTGGCACCCTTGCAATCGCATCCCGATACGCACGCGCATGCGCCTTAGTGATTGAGCCCAATTCGAGGTCGCCATGCAGCTCGACAAATCGCTGGACGGCGCGCGTCGCTTCGGCGGCCGAGTTTTCTCTTGGACGTTTCGCTGCCCTGCCGCCGCCTTCCGCCCAGCGTCGCGCTGCCACAGTCAACGTATCTCCAGCACCTGGCTTCGCACGCGGAGGGGTATTGATGATCTCTCCGTCCAATCGTGCCTTGATCGCATTCACCGCTTGCCGCTGAGCGCGAATGAAGCCCAGTTCGAGTTTTCTCCAAGCTGGGTCATTGGGATGGGGTACGATGCCGCGGGCAGATACGGCTGCATTGATCGCGAGGTTCAGCGCTTCGCCCCCACGCATGGTGGCTGCCTCATCGCGGGTGACATCATCGAGATAGGTGATCACTCGACGATAAATCGCCATGTCATCCGTGGTCATCCCCATTCCGTCGTGCTGGTCGTCCCGTTCGGAAAACAGATCGAGGCCAGCACCCAATGCCCGCGTATGTTCGTCCGCCGCCAAGATTTGTCGTTGGCGCTCCGCGACCAGTTCATCGATCAACTGGTTCGTCAGTCCAGATGGCGGACCATCCGTCATCGCCTTTCGCGCAAGGTCCACCATGCGATGGGCCTGTTCGATCAATGGCAACGCCGCTCTCTCCGCCGCACGCCGATCATTTGTGGAAAGCGACTTGATAAGCTCAGTTTTGAACCGGCCAGTTTTCGCGTTGACAATCCACGCGGCTGCATCTGGCCACGGATTTGGATAGGGGCGGCCGGCAATGTCGTCAGGGAGGGGAAATCGAAACTCCAGCCGGTTCGCTCGGCGTTGAACGTATTTCATCAGGCCCATCTAGCCTCTCCGTAGCACGCGAGTGTAGCATGCAATCAGACGTAAGCTAATGGAAATTCAACAGCTTTTGTGATTTCAAGCAGTTGCCTGAAGAGTGGCGCACCCGACAGGATTCGAACCTGTGACCTCTGCCTTCGGAGGGCAGCGCTCTATCCAGCTGAGCTACGGGTGCAAGCCGACAAGGCTTCCGGCCGGACCCGAAAGTGCAGGACTCGGCCACCGCTTCTTATCTGAAGCCGTGAGCGGCTTCAACGACCATATTGCAGGCTTGGTGGCCAAGTTGACGGCGCGCGCCTCGTCAATCCAGGTCGTTGGAGCAATCGTCCGTGCCCGCACGACAGCTCCGTGCGCTGACCCGAACGAGACGGTCGGCTCAATCCCCGTAGGGTACCCAGACGTTCTTGACCTCGACGGCTCGGCTCAGGAAGGTGTCGCCGGCGGCAAGCTCCGACGACCAGTCGAGCGCCTTGCCGCCGCTCGTCCATACGCGCTTCAGGTTGCCGATCGATTCGGCCTCGGCCTTGCGGCAGGCGTCGGCGTCGGCGACGACCCACAGCCCGTCGATGTCGTCGTGTTTGGCCAGCACGCCGGCAAGCTCGGCGCTGCGCCCGGTGACAATGTTGATAGCGCCACCCGGCAGGTCGGAATATTCGATCACCTGGTAGAGGTCGGTGGCGATCAGCGGATGTTTTTGGCTGGGCACCGCGATGACCGCATTGCCCATCGCCAGCGCCGGCGCCACCAGCGAGATGAAGCCAAGCAGCGGCTGCTCGTCCTGTGCGACGATGCCGATGACGCCGACCGGTTCGTTGAGCGCCAGCGTCACGGCGCGCGCAGGCGGCTGGTGCACGCGGCCCTCGAACTTGTCGGCCATGCCGGCATAGAAGAAGAGGCGCTCGACCGATTGTTCGACTTCATCGCGCGCCGCCTTGGGAGAGGCGCCGGTGAGGGCGGACAGCCGAGCGGAAAATTCTTCGGCTCGCGCCGAAAGATTTTCAGCAAGATAATAAAGCACCTGGCTGCGGTTGAAGCCGGTGGCGTCCGCCCATGCCTTGGCGCCGCGCGCTGCCGACACCGCGTCGCGGATGTCTTTTCGGTTGCCGAGCCCGACCTCGCCCAAAACCTTGCCCTTGCGGTCGAGGACCGCGATCGAATAGTTGCCGTCCGGCCGCACCTGCTTGCCGCCGATGAAGAGTTTTGCGGTGCGGTCGATGCCGGGCGCGGCCTCCGCGCCCTCCGGCGAGGGCGCGATGCCGGCGTCCGGCTTGATCGCCGCGCCATAGGGAAGCGGCGCGACCAGATATTCGAACATGCCCTCGCGCCCGCCCTCGCGGCCGAAACCGCTCTCGCGATAGCCGCCGAAGCCGCAGGCGGCGTCGAACATGTTGGTGCCGTTGACCCAGACGACGCCGGCTTTCAGCTGTGGCGCGACATGCATGGCGACGTTCAAATTCTCGCTCCACACCGAGGCGGCGAGCCCGTAGCGGGTGTTGTTGGCGAGTTCGACCGCCTCCTCGTTGGTGCGAAAAGTCATTGTCGCCAGCACTGGGCCGAACACTTCCTCCTGCGCCAGGATGTTGGCGGGGGCGACTCGCGTCGCCAGCGTCGGCAGATGATACCAGCCGGTCTCCGGCAGCGGGCAGTCGGGCTGCCAGCATTCCGCGCCTTGCGCGGCGCCTGCCTCGATCAGCCCGCGCACGCGCTCCAACTGCACCCTGTCGACCAGCGGGCCGATGTCGGTGTTCTTGTCGAGCGGGCTGCCGACGACCAGCTTGGCCATGCGCGCCTTGATTTTTGCGATCAGCGCCTCGGCCACGCCTTCCTGCACCAAGAGCCGCGAGCCGGCGCAGCAGACCTGGCCCTGGTTGAACCAGATGCCGTCGACCAGCCCCTCGACCGCGCTGTCGAGATCGGCGTCCTCGAAGACGATGAAGGCCGACTTGCCGCCGAGCTCCAGCGACAGTTTTTTCCCCGACCCGGCGGTCGCTTTGCGGATGATCTTTCCAACTTCCGACGAGCCGGTAAAGGCGATCTTCTGGATACCGGGATGGTTGACGATGGCCGCACCCGCTTCCGGGCCGCCCTGCACGATGTTGACGACGCCCTTGGGCACGCCGACGCTGTCGCAGATCTGCGCAAAGAGGATGGCCGTCAGCGGCGTGAATTCGGCCGGTTTCAGCACGACCGTGCAGCCGGCGGCCAGCGCCGGCGCGATCTTCCAGGCCAGCATCAGCAGCGGAAAATTCCACGGGATCACTTGGCCGACGACCCCCGCAGGCTTGTGATCCGGAAATTCCTTGTCGAGCGCCTGCGCCCAGCCGGCGTGATGGATGAAGTGGCGGATGGCCAGCGGCACGTCGATGTCGCGGCTCTCGCGGATCGGCTTGCCGTTGTCGATCGATTCCAGCACGGCGAACAGGCGCTGGTGGCGCTGCATGGCGCGGCCGATGGCATAAAGCACTTTGGCTCGGCTGTAGCCGGATTGCGCGCTCCATTTCGGCAGTGCCTTCACCGCGGCGGCGACCGCCGCGTCGACATCCGCCTCGCCGGCGTCCGACACGTTCGCCAGTAGCTTGGTCGACGACGGCTCGCTGACGTCAAAGGTCTTGCCCGAGGCCGCCGGCTTCCATTCGCCACCGATGTATAGTGCCTTGGAGAAATCGCGAGCCGCGAGCCAGGCATCCGCCTCGTTGCGCGCCTCCGGCGCCGGGCCGTAGTTCATGGCGTTGAATTTCTCGAGGATGTTCATGGGGCGCCTCCTTCACCCTCCCCCTTGTGGGGAGGGTCGATCGGCGAAGCCGATCGGGGTGGGGGTAAATGGCTGTCTAGTTGGTTCATACTGATAAGTGAGCTGTTTCTCGACCCCCACCCCGCGCCCTCGGCGCGACCCTCCCCACAAGGGGGAGGGTGAGGCGCTTAAGCCATTGCGTGGCGGTGGTTGGCCGAGTAGCGGCCCGTCAGATGATGCTCCAACTGCCGCTCAATGTCGGTGAGCAGACTGGAGGCGCCGAAGCGGAACAGGTCGGGCTCAAGCCACGGCCGGCCGAGTTCCTCCTTCATCAGCACCAGCCAGTCGAGCGAGGCTTTTGCTGTGGAAATGCCGCCGGCCGGCTTGAAGCCGATGAGATAGCCGGTCTCCTCGAAATAGGCGCGGATGGCGCGCACCATGATCAGGCCGACCGGCAGCGTGGCGTTGACGCTTTCCTTGCCGGTCGAGGTCTTGATGAAGTCCGCACCCGCCATCATCGCCACCATCGAGGCCAGCATGACGTTGCGCAGCGTGGCGAGATCGCCGGTGCCGAGGATCACTTTCAGATGCGCCTCGCCGCAGGCGGCGCGCATCTGTACGATTTCGTCGTAGAGTTCCTGCCATTTGGCTGAGAAGACCAGGCCGCGCGGGATGACCACGTCGATCTCGTCGGCGCCGTCTTTCACCGAGGCCTCGATCTCCTTCAGCCGCGTGTCGAGCGGCGCCAGGCCGTGCGGGAAGGCGGTGGAGACCGCCGCGACATGGATGCCGGTGCCGCGCACGGCGTCGGCGGCAGTGGCGACGAAGGGGTGATAGACGCAGACGGCCGCCGGTCGGATGTTGGCGCCGGCTATCCCCAGCCCCTCGACGATGTCGGGCCGGAACGGATTGACTGCCTTGGCGCAGAGCCGGCGCACACGTTCTTCCGTGTCGTTGGAGTTCAGCGTCGTCAGGTCCATGCAGGCGACGGCGCGCAGCAGCCAGGCGGCCTGGTTGTCGGCCTTGATCGAACGCCTCTTGGTCAGCGTGGCGACACGCCGCTCCAGTGCGCTGCGGTTGACGTTTCTCACCGATTCCAGGAAGCCGAGGTCGAGCTTCATGCCGGGATTGCGGGCGATGGTGTGCGTCGTCTGCTGCACATTTGCCGGTATGCGTGAGGGCAAAGGCATGACCACCGATGATTGCGGCCCCGCCGTCGCACGGCCCGTTTCCCTGTTCATGAGCGTCGTCCTCCGACATGCCGGGCACGCGACTGGGCCACGGCAGAGCAAGCTTTCTTCTACGCTCCAATGACGACGAATTTCAAGGCAGCGTTGGCGGCGGACGCGTCAGTCGCGCGGCTCCACCTGACAGAGGATTTTTTCGAAATCCCTGTCCTTCGGATTGTAGTCGGGGTGACTGCCGAAGAATTTTTGCCGGGTGATCCTGGGCGACGACAGGCCCTCGATGTGGAAACTGCGAAAGCCCCTCCCGCTGCCGCCTGAGCGTTGAACGGCCGAGAGCACGAGAATGCCCCTCCGGCTGATGCCAAGTATGTACGGGTGAGCGCTACGCTCCTCGCCTTCGTAGATGAAGGTCAGGACGCGCATCCGCTCAATGGCGTCGCAGATGGTCCGGACGGTCGCCAGCGTGTGCGGATCGACCTCCGGACCGGTCATTCGATCTTGCTAGACGGCGTTCCGCCTCGCGCCGTCGACACTCCATGCGCCGGGGCCGGCGGACACCAGATAGAGGAAGATGAAGCAGAACAGGATCGCCGCTTCGCCCATATTGATAGCCGGAAAGAAACCCTGCGGGGCGTGCGCCATGAAATAGGCGACCGCCATCTGGCCGGACAGGATGAAGGCGACCGTGCGGGTGTGGAATCCGATGATGATGAGCAGCCCGCCAAACGTCTCGAGGATGCCGGCGACCAGCATTAGCGTTCCCAACCCGTTGGCAAACATTTCGGAGGGCGGGAAGCCGAACAGCTTCATCGTGCCGTGCTCGATATAGAGCAGGGCAGTCACGATCCTCAGGATCGCCAGGAACTGCGGCTGGTATTTGGAGAGACCCTCGAACATCGGCAGATTCCCATGTCATCAGTGTCAGGCCGGCCCATTGCCGGTAGCGGACCCTAACCGACTCGCAAACTTGGTGTCCAGTTTCAGCTTTCGGCGGATTGCCCGGCGTCTGACCCAACTGGCAACAGCCTGCTTTTGGTACTAGATTGTCCGCCATGACCAGGGACAATCTGATAAAGACGCTTCGGTTGCTGAAACCGGCCTTGGAGGCCGAGGGCGTTCAGCACCTTGCGCTGTTCGGTTCGCGCGCCCGTGGCGACAACCGGCCGGACAGCGATATCGACCTGCTGGTCGAGGTGCCGGAGACGAACAGCTTTTCCATCCTCAATCTGATCGGGGTGGAGCATGCCGTGAGCGACAATCTTGGGTTGAAAACCAATGCAGTGATGCGGCGGAGCCTGCGCGACAGTTTTCGGGCGTCTATCGAGCCGGACATCGTCGACATATTCTGATGCCGCGGCGTTTCGACGAGAGACTTCAACACATCCTGGAAGCGATCGTACAGATCGAAGGCTTGGCCGACGGCCAGACTTCAACGTCGATCGAAACCAACCCGATTTGCCGTGCTGCGTTCGAGCGTTTCGTCGAGATTATCAACGAAGCGTCTCGGCATATACCCGACGTGGCAAAAGCAAGGCAGCCGCAAATACCCTGGCGTAGAATCGCCGATATCGGCAACCATCTGCGCCATGGTTATGAGACGGTTGAATTCGAGATACTCTGGAAGCTTGTCACCCAGCGTGAGCTTGAGGCTCTGAAGGCGGCAATTGTCGAGATGAAGGATGCGGCAAAGGAAGGGTAGGCTGCGCCAGCCGATGCCTGTCTCGCCTCACCCCACGAAGGCGCGTTCCACGACGAAATCACCCGGATGGTTCAGTGAACCTTCCTTGAAACCGAGGCTTTCCGCCAGATCCTTGACGTCCTTCAGCATATGCATGGAGCCGCAGATCATGATGCGGTCGGTGGCCGGATCGAGTTTTTCGATGCCGAGGTCGTCGTAGAACTGGCCGGACCCGATCAGCGCGGTGATGCGGCCCATGCGGCCAGATTCCTCGCGCGTCGTCGTCGAATAGAGCGTGACGCGGCCTTGCGTGAACTCGCCGATCAACGGATCGTCGACGAGGTCCGAGACCAGCTCCTGGCCGTAGACCAGTTCCGCCTTGTCGCGGCAGGTATGGGTGACGAACACCTGCTCGAATTTTTCGTAGGTGTCGGGATCGCGCAGCAGGCTGGCGAAGGGGGCGATGCCGGTGCCGGTCGAGATCATGAACAGGCGTTTTGCCGGCGTCAGCGCGTCGACCACCAGCGTTCCCGTCGATTTGTGCCGCATCAGCACGGCGTCGCCCGGCTGGATTTTTTGCAACTCCGAGGTCAGCGGGCCGTCCGGAACCTTGATCGAGAAGAACTCCAGTTCCTCGTCCCAGGCAGGGCTTGCGACGGAATAGGCGCGGAACACCGGCTTCTCGGCATTCGGCAGGCCGATCATCACGAACTCGCCGGAGCGGAAGCGCAGCGACTGCGGGCGGGTGATGCGGAACGAGAACAGCCGGTCGGTATAGTGCTTGACCGACACCACCGTCTCGACATGCACATTGGCCGGGATCGGGAAGGCAAGCGGAAGGACCGCGGCTGTTCCGAGCGACAGGGGAGAGTTCATCGACGCCGCGCCTTTCGTTTTCTTCAGCGCAACGGCACCCTGTCGCGGCGGACCCGAACGGCCCGGCGCTGCTGGACGCATGCCCGAAAGCTAAGCTCTTGTGTCGGAAATTTATTAGTATACAAACGAGTTTAGGGTCAAGACGCGGGTGGGGAACAGCTTTCCAAACTGCCCGGGACGGCTAGTCCAGCATTTCGGGTTCGTCGGATGGCAGAGAATATTTCCTCGCAGCCCGCAGGCGTCGTGGCCGGCATCGATGTCGGTGGCACTTTTACAGACCTGATCCTGATCGACGCAAGCGACGGCGGCAAGGTGCGCATCGCCAAGACCCCGACGACCGTCGACAACCAGGCTTTCGGCGTGGTGGCGGCGCTTGCCGAGACCGGATTTCCGGTCGGCGGCATCGACCTGATCGTGCATGGAACGACGACCACCACCAACGCGGTGCTGGAGCGCCGGCTGGCCCGCACCGGCATGATCACCACGCGCGGTTTTCGCGACGTGATCGAGCTTGGGCGGCGCACCCGGCCGCAGGCCTACGGCATGACCGGCAGCTTCGTGCCTGTCATTCCGCGTGACCTCCGCCTGGAGGTGAGCGAGCGCATGGAGGCGTTGGGCAAGGTGCGCGTGCCGCTCGACGAGGACGAGATGCGCGCCGCCGTCCAGCGGCTTCTCGCCGCCGGCTGCGAATCGCTTGTCATCCATTTCCTGCATTCCTACGCGAACCCGACGCATGAGCGGCGTGCGGCCGAGATCGCGGCAAAGCTCTGGCCGAACGGCTACATCACCACCGGCCATTCGCTGCTGTCGGAAGCGCGCGAGTTCGAGCGCGGCGTCACGGCCGCCGTCAACGCCAGCGTGCAACCGATTTTGGAACGTTATGTCGAGCGGTTGCGGCGCGAACTGGAAGGGCGAGGATACGGTCGCGATTTCCTGATCATGAACGGCAATGGCGGTATGATCTCGGCCCGCTACGTGACGCGCGACGCGGCCAAGACCGTCATGTCCGGCCCGGCCTCCGGTGTCATCGCCGCCGCCTATACGGGAAAGCGGGCCGGCTTCCCGTCGCTGGTGACCTACGACATGGGCGGCACCTCGACCGACGTGGCGCTGATCCTCGACGCCCAGCCCGCCGTCTCCAACGAGATCGAAATCGAATATGCGATGCCGATCCACGTGCCGATGGTGGCCGTCCACACGGTCGGCGCCGGCGGCGGCTCGATCGCCCGCGTCGACGCTTCGGGTCTGATCCAGGTGGGACCGCGCAGCGCGGGCGCTGATCCCGGCCCGATCTGCTACGGGCGCGGCGGTATGGAGCCGACCATAACCGACGCCAACCTCGTGCTCGGCCGGCTCGATTCGAAAAAACTGCTGGCGGTCGACAGGCCGGTGACCGTCGAGGACGTGCGCACGGTTTTCGAACGCACGATTGGCCGTCCGGCCGGACTGGATGGCGTCGCCGCGGCCGGTGCGGTGCTCAGGCTCGGCAACATGAAGATGGCTGGCGCCATCCGCATGGTGTCGGTGGCGCGCGGCTACGACCCGCGCGATTTCACGCTGTTCGCCTTCGGCGGCGCGGGGCCGCTGCATGCCAGCGCCCTGGCCCGTGAGCTCGGCCTGCCGCGCGTGCTGGTTCCCGCGCGGCCGGGCATCACAAATGCGCTGGGCTGCGTGGTCGCCGACCTGCGCCACGATTTTGTCAACACGATCAACCGTCCGGTGGCGACACTGGACGAGGCAGCGATGCGGGCGATGCTGGAGAGCCACCGCGCCCAGGGCATGGCGCTGATCGACAAGGAGATGGTGAGACCGGAGACCGTCCGCTTCAGCCATTCCGCCGACATGCAGTTCGTCGGGCAAACGCACATCATCACCGTGCCGCTGCCCTCGGTCGAAATCTCGCGCGGCGAATTGCAGGTGCTGTTCGAGAAGGCTTATTTCGCGCGTTTCCGCGTGGATCTGCCGGAAATCCGCGCCAATCTCGTCAACCTCAACACCTCCGTCACCGGCGTGCGGCCACAAGTCGACCTGTCGCGGCTGATCGATCCGGCCGGCCGCGCCGCGACGCTTGACCAAGCGCTGACCGAGACGCGGCCCGTCTGGTTTGAGGGCGGCTTCGTCGACACGCCGGTCTATGCACGCGAAAAGCTGCCGCTCGATGCGAAAATCGTCGGGCCGGCGATCCTCGAGCAGATGGATGCGACGACGGTGCTGGAGCCTGGCGACCGCGCGCGTTCGGATGCCGATGGCAACCTGATCGTCGAGGTGGGAGCATGACGGCGATGACCCTCGACGCCATCACCCTTTCGGTCATCCTAGCGGCGTTGCAGCAGACCTGTGACGAGATGGACCTGACTTTTTCGCGGGCTGCCTTCTCGCCGGTGATCGCCGAAGCCAACGATCGCTCGGACGGCATCTATTCGGCGGTCGACGGCTCGCTGATCGCCCAGGGCAGCCAGGGCCTGCCGGTCTTCGTCGGCGTCATGCAGCATTCGACGAAGACGATCATCGAGATGATCGCCGCCGGCCGCTGCCTGCCGCCGCAGGAAGGCGACATCTACATTGTCAACGATCCCTATCTCGGCGGCACGCATCTGATGGACGTGCGCTTCGCCATGCCGGTCTATCGCGGCGGAAAAATCTTCTGCTGGCTCTCGAACACCGGGCACTGGCCCGATATCGGCGGCGCGGTGCCGGGCGGGTTTTCCGCTTCGGCCACGGTCGTCGAGCAGGAGGGGCTTCGGCTGCCGCCGGTGAAACTGTTCAAGAAGGGCACGCTCGACCCGGAAATCTACGCGATCATCACTTCAAACATCCGCGTCGCCGACCAGCGCATCGGCGACATCAAGGCGCAGGCCGCCGCCCTTCATGTCGGCCGGGAGCGGCTGTTCCAGATTCTCGACCGCTACGGCGACGAGACGGTTGTCGAAGCGATCGCCGAACTGCGCCGCCGCGCCGCGGAGCAGATGCGGGCCAACATCGCGCGCATCGCCGACGGCACCTACCGCTCGACGGCCTTCGTCGATTCCGATGGCGTCGTCGACCGGCCGCTGACCATCGCGCTGGCTGTGGAGAAAAAAGGCGACACGCTGACCTTCGATTTTGCAGGCTCCAGTCCGCCGTGCGCCGGGCCGATGAACAGCGTGCTGGCGACGACTTTGTCGTCGGTCTATCTCGCCATGCGCCATATTTTTCCGGACGTGCCGATGAGCGCCGGCGCCTTCGAGCCGCTGATCGTCAAGCGGCCGGAAGGCACCTTCCTCGATGCAAAGTATCCCCGCCCGGTTTCAGGCTGCGCGGCGGAGGTTTCGCAGCGCATCGCCGAGGCGGTGTTCGCGGCGATGGTGCAGGCTTTGCCTGAGGAGGTGACGGCGGCGCCGGCGGGGTCGAGCGGCAATTTCGCGCTGGGTGGATCGGACCCGGCGCGCGGGCGCGATTTTGTTATGTACCAGATTTCCGGCGGGGGGTATGGCGGCCATGCGGGGGGTGACGGATTGACGAATGGCTGTTCGACCATCGGCATCTCGAAATCGCCGCCGGTCGAGATCATGGAGCAAGCATTTCCAATACTTTACCGGCATTATGCGCTGCGCGAGGGCTCCGGCGGCGCGGGCAAAAAGCGTGGCGGCTTCGGGCTCGCCTACGAGGTGGAGCTGCTGCGCGGCGAGGCGCGGGCGTCGTTCGTCATGGACCACGGGCGGGTCGGGCCGCAGGGCGTTCTGGGTGGGAAGGACGGCGAAGTGAACAAAGTCACGGTCTGGCGTGATGGTGTCGCGCATGTGCCGCCGCACCTATCCAAGGAGCAGGATATTCCGCTGAAGGCGGGCGACCGGGTCAGCGTCGGAACGCCTGGTGGCGGCGGTTTCGGCGATCCGTTTTCGCGCGATCCGCAGGCCGTGCTGACGGATATAAGCCTTGGATATTATTCGGAAAGCCAGGCGGAAAAACTGTTCGGCGTGGTGGCGCGCGACGGCATTTTGGACGTTGACGCGACGGTCCGCTTGCGAGCGGGCAGGGGCTGAAAACCGCTCCGCCCCGTCGGCGCGCCGCCTCCCCGACTCGATGCGGGAATCCGTCCGAGAGCCGAAAAGGGGGCCTCGCAGGAAACCTCACTTCGGTCTGGCGTCCATGGCCTTGATCAGCAGTCGCGCCGCCTCGGTCGCAAAAGCCTCGTCGTTGATGTCGGTGTCCAGTTCCACCAGTAGGACATTGCTGGCAAAATTTTGCTTCAGCGCCTCGAACAACGCGGCGTCCGCCGCCGGGTCGTGGAAGGGCTTTCCCTCCATGTCGATCGACGACACGCCTTTTTTCGGGATCATGAACACGGTCGGGCCGGTCGCCCGGTTGAGTTTTTGCGCGATAGTCGCGCCGAGTGTGGCATTCTCCTCCGCCGTGGTGCGCATCAGCGTCACCAGCGGGTTGTGGCTATAGAAGGTGCGGTCGGCGAATTTCGTGGGGATGGTTTCCGGCGCGCCGAAATTGACCATGTCGAGCGCCCCGGCCGACACCACCTGAGGAATGCCCTTTTCGCCCGCCGCTTCCAGCCGGCGCGGTCCGGCGGACAAAATGCCGCCGACGAGTTCGTCGGCGAGTTCGGTGGTGGTGATGTCGAGCACGCCGGCGAAAAAACCGGCGCGGATCAGTTCTTCCATGGTGCGGCCGCCGGTGCCGGTGGCGTGGAAGACCAGCACCTCGTAGCCGGCCTGTTCCAGCACGGCCCGGGCTTTTGTCACGCAAGGCGTGGTGACGCCGAACATGGTGGCGGCGACCAGCGGCTTTTCCTCGGCCTGTTTGACGCGCTCGACGCCAGCCATGCCGACGATGGCGCCGGCGGCGTTGGCGAGAATCTGCGAGGACAGGCGGTTGATGCCGGCGATGTCGACGATCGACGGCATGACCAGAATGTCCTTAACGCCGACGATCGGGCCGACGTCGCCGGAGACGAGCGTCGAGACGATGAGTTTCGGAAAGCCGACGGGCAGCGCCTGCATGGCGGCCGCGGCGATCGACGTGCCCCCGCCGCCGCCCATGGCGATGATGGCGTCGATGCGGCCTTCGGCCACGAGACTGACCGCAACCGCCGCCGCGCCGCGCGCCATGAGGGCAACCGCCTCGCCGCGGTCGCGGCGCGCAACCAAAGTTTCAAGATCGCCGCCGCCAGCCTTCGCCACCTCTGCGGCGGAAATATCGGGCTGGAAGGGCGGCGCGCCCAGCACCCCGGCGTCGATCACCAGCGTTTTCGCGCCCAGCGCCTCGATGCGGGCTTTGAGGAAGGCATATTCGCCGCCCTTGGAATCGAGCGTGCCCAGCAAGGCGACTGTTTTGGTCATCGGCCCTCCCCGCGCGACGGTTTTCTCCCGCCACATCGGGTTGATCGTATGCCTTAGCTGGAGGCCGGCAGACAAGCGTTTGGGATTGCTTGGCTACAGAAGCTCACATGACCGAGTTGGAGATGTATTTCAACCTCAGGGGTCGCGCTGGGACATTGCCTGGCGAATCAACCAAATCGGCGGTCACCGGCGATGCAGAAAGCAACGAATCGCTCTCCTGTGAGCGCATAGCAATTATCCACCCTTCTCAATGCTACGCAGATAGGCGCCGAGCATGCTGGTAAGATAAGTGGAATACACTAGTCAATTGTTAGGTGCAGTCTGCGCCGTCCGCCGACAAGCGCGGGGCCATGGCGGCGCGTCAAAAACTCGGCCGGCAGGGCGACGGGTCGATCCTCGAACGGGCGGTTCCTTCGTGGTAATCTCGAACCGTCATGCTGAAGATGAAGCGCGTCTACGAGCCACCGTCGAGCGAAGACGGTTTCCGCATCCTCGTCGACCGGCTGTGGCCGCGCGGCCTTGCCAAGGCCGACGCCGCGATCGATTTGTGGCTGAAGGAAGTTGCGCCGAGCGCGGAATTGCGCCGATGGTTCGGCCACGATCCGGAGAAATGGCAAGAATTTCGCCGCCGCTACCGTGACGAACTCGACGGCAACACGGAAGCAGTTGAGGAACTGCGGCAAGCCATCTCCGGCAAGGAAAAGGTGACGCTGCTCTATGCTGCGCGGGACGACGAACACAACAACGCGGTCGCCCTACGCGACTACCTGAGAGCGTTTGAAAAGTAGGGCGGACGCCGGCCGCGTTTGTCGGCCGGCGTGGCGCGGCAAAAAGATCAACCGATGGTCTGGCCGGTCTTGGCCCAGTCGGCGAGGAACAGTTCAAGACCCTTGTCGGTCAGCGGGTGTTTCACCAGCGCGCGCAGCGTCGCCGGCGGGGCGGTGATGACGTCGGCGCCGATGAGGGCCGCCTGCTTGACGTGGTTCACGGTGCGCACCGAGGCGGTGAGGATCTCGGTCTTGTAGTCGTAATTGTCGTAGATGGTGCGGATTTCCGAGATCAGTTCCATGCCGTCCGACCCGGTGTCGTCGATGCGGCCGACGAAGGGCGAGATGAACGAGGCGCCGGCCTTGGCGGCCAGCAGCGCCTGGTTGGCCGAAAAGCACAGCGTGACGTTGACCATGCGGTTCATCTCGGTGCGGATGGTCTTGCAGGCCCTTAGGCCGTCGAGCGTCAGGGGTACCTTGATGCAGACATTGTCGGCGATCTTGGCCAGCACCTTGGCTTGCTCGATCATCTCCGAATATTCGGTGGCGACCACTTCCGCCGAGACGGGTCCGGCGACGATGTCGCAGATCTGCTTGGTGACATCGGCGATCTTGCCGCCGGATTTGAGGATCAGCGACGGATTGGTGGTGACGCCGTCGAGCAGGCCGAGATCGTTGAGCTCGCGGATTTCCTTGACGTCGGCAGTATCGACGAAAAATTTCATGGCACCGTTCCTTTGCTGTCGGGATTGTCCCGGATGGCCGCCCGCGCCGCCGGTTGAGGCAGGGAAGGCGCTTTTCAGACGGCCTTTCTAGGCGATCGCAAGCCGCGCTCAAAGCGATGTTTTTGCATGGCGGAAGTTCCACGCCCGCAGACGGAAGCCGGTGCCTGCCAGCCGCCTTGATGGCGCCTGGCCTGCTTCGCTGCAGGCCTGAATCGTTTGCGCGGACCGCGCCGATTTTCTGGCCCTCGAAAGCCGGCTGTTGACAGGGCGGCCGGCTGCGGATATCTCCACTATGAAATAGATGTCACTAAGTGAAATTTATTTCACGCATGACAATTGAAGGCGGACCGGGAGGGCTCCGTCCGCCGCCATCGGAGGAGAACAGTCGCATGAAGAAATTTCTGGTAGGCCTCGCCGCCGGCATGTCGATGCTGGCCGCCACGGCCGCGCAGGCGGAAAGCAAATATCAGTGCAAGGAAGGCGAGACCTATGTGATGAACGTCATGGTCTCCGGCGTGGAATACTGGTTCCCCGTCTACGAGGCGTTCAAGCAGGCCGCCCAGGCGATGGGTTGCAAGACGGCCTATACCGGCACGCCAGAATATGACGTGACCAAGCAGATTGCCAGCTTCGACCAGGCGCTGGCCAAGCAGCCGGCGGGCATTTTGGTCCACCCGATGAACTCGGACCCGTTCATCGAGCCGATCAACCGCGCCGTCGATTCCGGCGTGTCGATCGTGACCTTCGCGGCCGATTCGCCGAACAGCAAGCGCGCCTCCTACGTCACCTCGGACAACAACAAGGAAGGTTCCTACGCGGCCGACGTGATCGCCGAGGCGCTGGGCGGCAAGGGCGAGTACGGCATTCTGGAGAATCCCGGCCAGGACAACCACGACAAGCGCGTCGTCGCCTTCATCGCCCGGATGACCGAAAAATATCCCGACATCAAGCTGGTCGGCCGCGCCGCCACCAACCAGGACCCGACAAAAGCCTACCAGGCGGTGCTGTCGATGGCGCAGGCCAATCCGAACCTCGGCGCCCTGTTCATGCCGGAGGCCAATTCGGCGCTCGGCGCCGCCCAGGCGGCGCAGGAACTCGGCGGCAAGATCAAGATCATGAACGCCGACGTCAACGGCAAGATTCTGGATATGATCAAGGCCGGCCAGGTGTTCGGCGCGGTCAATCCGAACCAGGGCATCCAGGGCTATATGGGCTTCATGCTGCTGTTCAACGCCGCCCATCCGGACCTGATCGATCCGATGAACGACTGGAAGCGATCCGCCTACAACCCGATGGGCGTGCCCTTCGTCGACAACGGTTTCGCTGTGGTCACCAAGGACAATGCCGACGATTTTTATTGGGACGCCTATCTGAAGCGGCGCGGCACCAAGGGCATCGAGGAGTAAACTCCTCCCCCTGTGGCCGGGCGGTTCAGCCGCCCGGCACGTTCCCGAAAACCAACCGGCAATCCGTCATGCATGAAACCCTCGCACTCGAAGTCAGAGGCGTCTCAAAGGCGTTCGGCCCGATCCAGGCGTTGAAGGACGTCAGTTTCGGCCTGCGCAAGGGCGAGATCCATGCGATCGCCGGCGAAAACGGCGCCGGCAAGTCGACGCTGATGAACATCGTCGACGGCATTTTGAAGCCGGATCGCGGCGAGATATTTGTCGGCGACCGCAAGGCCGAGATGACCTCGCCGGAAAAGGCGCAGGAACTCGGCATCGGCTTCGTGCACCAGGAAATCGCGCTGTGCGCGGACATTTCCGTCGCGGAGAACATTTTCATGGCCGCCACCAACCGGCGGCGGGCCCTGTTCATGAACTATGCGGAATTGCGCGAGAAGGCGCGCGCCGTGCTCTCCACGCTGGGCGACATCGACCCGGACCTGCCGGTAGAAAGCCTGTCGATTTCCGAGCAGCAGATCGTCGAGATCGCCAAGGCGCTGACGCTGGACTGCTCCGTGCTGATCCTCGACGAACCGACCGCAGCACTGACCGAGCGCGAGGCCGGAAAGCTGTTCGCCATCATGGCCGACCTGAAGCGCCGGGGCATCAGCATCATCTATATCAGCCACCGCATGGCCGAGATTTTCGGCAATTGCGACCGCATCACCATTTTGCGCGACGGCCGTTACGTCTGCACCGAGGAGATTTCCGGCATGACGCCGGAGGCTGTCGTCGGCCGCATGGTCGGCCGGCACCTCGGCGACCTCTATCCCGAGAAGAACTTTTCGAGCGCCGGGGCGCCCGTTCTGCTGTCGGTCGAGGGGCTGAGCGACGGTGAACGGTTTCGTGACGTTTCCTTCAACCTGCGCGAGAAGGAAATCCTCGGTATCGCCGGTCTGATCGGCGCTGGGCGCACCGAGATCGCGCTGGGCGTCTGCGGACTGCATCGGACAGTCAGCGGCAAGGTCACGTTGCAGGGCCGCGACGTGACACCGGAAAACTATGCCGACAGCATCACCAACGGCGTCGTCTACCTGTCCGAGGACCGCAAGGGCGCCGGCGTTTTCCTCGACCTGCCGATCGCAGCGAACGTCTCGGCGCTGCGGGCCGAGCAGGTCTCGACGCGATATGGTTTCATCGACCGCACTCGCGAACGAGCGCAAGCGAACCGGCTGGGCGACGCGCTCAACCTCAAGCGCGGGTCCATCGACGATCCCGTCTCCACGCTCTCGGGGGGCAACCAGCAGAAGGTGGCGATCGCCAAGATGCTGTCGGTCGACCCCAAGGTGATCCTGCTCGACGAGCCGACGCGCGGGGTCGATGTCGGCGCCAAGGCCGAGATCCACCGCATCCTGCGCGACCTCGCCAATAGCGGCACCGGCATCGTCGCAATCTCCTCCGAACTGCCGGAACTGATCGGCCTGTGCGACCGGGTGATCGTCATCCACGAGGGGCGCATCGCCGGCGAGGTCAGGGGCACGGACATGACCGAGGAAAACATCATCCGCCTGGCCTCCGGCCTGGCGCCGGCGGAAAGGGAGAGGGCATGACTGTCATGAGCGACATCAGAGCGGGCAAGGGCAGTCAGGCGGCCGCGCCGCGCCGCCCGTCGATGCTGCGCGGCATCGGCAACATGCGCGAACTCGGCCTTGTGCTGATCATCCTGGCGCTGTGCGTGGTGATGAGTTTTGCCTCGCCCTACTTCCTCACCTGGACGAATTTCCGGGCGATGCTGATGTCTTTTTCCGTCGAGGGCATCGTCGTCGTCGGCATGACGATCCTGCTGATCGTCGGCGCCATCGATCTATCCGTCGGCTCGGTCGTTTGTTTCTCCATGGTGGTCGGCGGCTTCTTTTTCCTTGCGGGGCTCGATCCTTGGTCCGCTAGCGCGTTGGCGATCCTGGCATCGGCGGGAGTCGGCGTGCTGATGGCGCTGTGCGTGACGAAAATCGGGCTGCATTCCTTCATCGTCTCGCTGGCCTTCATGGTGATCGTGCGCGGCCTGTGCCTGGCGATCACCGGCGGCACGCCGCTGTCGTTGTTCTCGCTGCCGCCGAGTTTCAAGTTCATCGGCCAGGGCACGGTCTACGGCATGCCTTTTGTCATCATCGTCTTCGTGATGGTGGTCGCGCTCTTTGACCTGCTGCTGCGCCGGGCGACGGTGTTCCGAAAGGTGTTCTACACCGGCAGCAACGAGAAGGCGGCGGCGTACTCCGGCGTCCGCACCGACCGCGTCAAATTCTTCTGCATCGTTCTGTGCTCGACGCTGGCCGGGCTGGCGGGGGTCATCTACATGGCGCGTTTCGGCGCGGCGACGCCCACCTTCGGCCTCGGCATGGAGCTCAACATCATCGCAGCCGCGGTGATCGGCGGCGCCAGTCTCAACGGCGGTTCGGGCACCATCCTCGGGGCCATCCTCGGCATGGCGATGCTGTCGGTCGTCTCCAGCTCGTTGATCCTGCTCGATGTTTCGCCTTACTGGCAGGACACGATCCGCGGCCTGATCCTGCTCGCCGCCGTGTCGTTCGACCATGTGTTGCACAAGAACAAGATGGCGGCTGCCCGTGCCGGTCGTTAAGTTGAAGCGCATGGGGGCGACAGAGCAGATCGACGACTATGAACGCGTGCGCAAAATCCACCGCGTACTGGTCATGCATTACGTCGAGGGTATCAGCCAGGCCGAGATCGCCAAGCGGACGGGCATCTCGCATCCGACCGTCAACCGGCTGGTCAAGGAAGGCCACGAGCGCGGCTTCGTCCAGATTTCGGTAAAATCGCCGTTCCAGTCGCTGTTCGAACTGGAGCAGCAACTGGTCGAGGCCGGCGGCCTGCGCGAGGCGATCGTCACGCCTTCGGTGTCCGAACTGGAGGAGGTGAACCTCACCACGGCCGGTAAGGCCGCGGCTGAATTCCTGCTGGCTAACCTGAGAGACGGCGACACGGTCTGCGTGTCCGGCGGCCAGGGCGTCAGCGCGGTTGTGAATGCGCTGAACCCGTCGCATGCGTATGATGTGACGGTGGTGCCGGCGACGGGCGGCGTCCAGGGAAAGCACTTCATCGACGTGAACCACGTTGCCGCGCGGCTGGCCGCCAAGCTGCAGGGCAGGGCGTTCCAGATCCACGCGCCGATCTTCGCGGCCTCGCGCGAGGAACGCGACGTGCTGATGTCGCTGCAGTCGGTGCGCGAGGTTCTGGCCCGCGCCCGCGAGGCGCGGGTGGCGCTGGTCGGCATCGGTTCGGTCCATTCGGACAAGTCGACCTATTTCAATCTGCAGACGACCGGCAAGCTGCAACTGCCGGATCTTGGGCAGAGCGGCGCGGCCGGCGAACTGGTGGCACACCTGATCGACCGCAAGGGCGAGCTTTGCGACTATCCGCTGAACGAGCGGGTGGTGGCGCTGACGCCGGCCGAATTCAAGGCCGTTCCGCTGTCGATCGGCATTTCGGCGGGCGAACGCAAGGCCGAGCCGATCGCCAGCGTTCTCAGCGGCGGGTTCCTCGACGCGCTGGCGACGGATGAGGCCACGGCCGCCCGCGTCGTCGACATCCTGAAAGGATAAGACATTGAAAACGAATGAAATTTCATCCCGTCCCTTGGGCGGATCGGGCATCATGGCGAGCAGCATCGGGCAGGGCACCTGGGCGATGGGCGGCTGGATGTGGGGCGGCACCGACGAGGCGCAATCGGTGAAGGCGATCCGCGCGGCGATCGACGAAGGCGTCACGCTGATCGACACCGCGCCCGCCTATGGACTTGGAAAAGCGGAGGAAATCGTCGGCGAGGCAATTGCCGGCCGGCGTGATGAAGTGGTGGTCGCCACCAAATGCGGTCTCGTCTGGCACACCGACAAGGGCACGCATTTTTTCGACGAGCACGGCAAGAAGGTCCATCGTTATCTCGGCCGCGACACGATCTTTTATGAGGTCGAGCAGAGCCTTCGCCGGCTGCGCACCGATCATATCGACCTTTACATAACCCATTGGCAGGACACGACAACTCCAGTTGCGGAGACCATGGGCGCGCTGCTCGATTTGAAGCGGCAAGGCAAGATCCGGGCGATCGGCGTGAGCAATGTCAACCCCGAAACATTGAAAGAATACATGGCGGTAGGCCCGGTCGACGCGATCCAGGAGCGGTTCAGCATGATCGACCGGGCGATCGAGGCGGACCTGCTGCCCCTTTGCCGCGATAACAACGTGTCCGTGCTGAGCTATTCCTCTCTCGCGCTCGGCCTGCTGTCGGGCAAGATCGGTCCCGGCCGGACGTTCGAGGGAGACGATCTGCGCAAGGACGATCCGCGTTTCTCGCCGGCCAATCTTGAGCGCGTCGCGGCCTTCATGAAGGAGATCGCGCCGGTGGCAGCGGCCAAGCAGGCAACGCCCGCGCAGGTGGTCATAGCCTGGACGGTGGCGCGGCCGGGCGTCACCTATGCGCTCTGCGGTGCGCGCAACGCCGGGCAGGCGGCGGAGAACGCGGTCGCCGGAAGGCTGTCGTTGTCGGAGGGCGAGATCGTGCTGATCGACGCGGCGATCGCAAAACATCTCGCCGGCATCGACGGCTAAGGCTTGCGGAATTCGGGATCATGAGCGGGACGCGCACCGAGAGGCTAGACAGGCTGCGCCGCATGGAGCGCGTCTCCGTGCTGGTGGTCGGCGGCGGCATCAACGGCATCAGCGCCTGGCGGGAACTGGCGTTGCAGGGCGTGGACGCCGTACTGGTTGATCGCGGCGACTTCATGAGCGGGGCGAGCGCGGCGCCTTCGCGCATGATCCATGGCGGGCTGCGCTACATGGAGAATGGCGAATTCGCGCTGGTGCGGGAATCATTGCGCGAGCGTAATCTATTGCTTACCAATGCGCCGCACATGGTGTCTCCGCTGCCGACGCTGATCCCGCTCGCCGACCGGTTTTCCGGGGTGCTGGCGGCGGCAAGGCGCTTCCTTGGCGGCAAGCCGAAACCTCGGCCGCGCGGCGCGCTCATCGTCAAGTTGGGGCTGACGCTCTACGATCTCTATTCCGGCGCCGGCAAGGCGGTGCCGCGCCATCGTTTCTACGGCAGGCGGGAACTAAACCGTCGTTTTCCGGACCTCGACCCGGCGCAGCGTTTCGGCGCGGTCTATTATGACGCCAAGATCGCCTATCCGGAACGGTTGGGCGTGGAGATGGTGCTGGATACGGAAGCCGTCGCGCCGCAGGCGTTGGCATTCAACCACCTGGGAATGGATGGCTTTTCGGATTGTAAGGCATTAGTTACAGATCGGCTGGCCGGCGAAAAATTGTCGCTGCGGCCCGACATCGTCGTCAACGCCACCGGCGCCTGGATCGACATCACCAACGGCTTGATCGCCAAGAATCCGGCGCCGCTGATCGGCGGGACGAAGGGTTCGCATCTGGTCATCGACAATGACCGACTGCGCAACGCGCTCGGCGACAACATGGTCTATTTCGCCAATCGCGAGGGCCGGGTCTGCATCATGTTCGTGCATCTCGGCCAGGTGTTGGCGGGCTCGACGGACATCAGTGTCGAGACACCCGAGGGCGTGCGCTGCGAGGCCGATGAGGCGGACTATATTCTGGCGTCGATCCGCGAGGTTTTTCCGGGCATAAAAATCGCGCCGGAGGAGATCGTCTTCCGCTTCGCCGGCGTGCGGCCGCTGCCGCGCAGCAATGCAGGCGTCAACGCCGAGATATCGCGCGATCACCAATGCGGCTGGCTGCCGGAGCAAGCCGGGCTTCCGCCGGTGCTGAGCCTTGTCGGCGGCAAGTGGACCACCTTTCGTGCCTTTGGCGAGCAGGCCGCCGATCTGGTTCTGGAAAAACTGGGGCGCAAGCGCATCGTCTCCACGCGGGATATGAGGATCGGTGGCGGCCGCGACTATCCGACTGAAGCCAATGTGCGCCGGGACTGGATTGCCGATGCGGTTGCGCACAGCGGGCTGGCGGCGGCGCGCGTCTCGGTCCTGCTCGACCGCTACGGGACAAAAGCCGCGGTCCTTGCCGTCCATCTCGGCGGCGAGGGCGACGAGCCGCTTGCGAGCCTTCCGGCCTATGGCCGGCGCGAGTTTGCCTATCTGGTCGCGCATGAGCATGTCGCCACACTTGCCGACCTCGTGCTGCGCCGCACCGCGATGGCGCTCAAGGGCGAACTGTCGCTCGACGCGATCGAGGAGATCGCTGGCCTCACGGCATCCGTGCTTGGCTGGGGCGAGGAGCGCCGCGTCGCGGAAATCGAGGCGCTGATTACCCTTCTCGAAGACTTTTACGGCGTCGACAGGGCCACGCTGGAACACAGAAACCGGAGGCAAGACCATGTACCAGTCGAAAAAAGTCCGCATGAACCGTCTGTTCGGAAACGGCAGATGTCTTGACGTCGCCATCGACCACGGGGTTTGCAACGAGCCATCCTTCCTCGACGGGCTGGAGGACATGGGCAAGGTGGTGCGGCTGCTGGCGGATGCCGAACCGGACGCCATCCAGATGAATTATGGCCAAGCCGACCTTTTGCAGGACCTGCCGGGCAAGAACAAGCCGGCGCTGGTGATGCGCATCGACATGGGCAACCCGTATAATCGCACGCGGCATCGTGAGATGTGGGCCGTGCTGCAGAATGCCCACGACCCAATCGCGCCGGCGCTGCGTTTGGATGCCGCCTGCGTGGTCGTCAACCTGTTCATGCTGCCGGACGAGCCGGGCCTGTTCAAGCAATGCGTCGAGAACATCTCGCGTGTCGGTCAGGACTGCGAAAAGTACGGTATGCCGCTGATGATCGAGCCGCTGGTCATGCAGCCCAACAGCGAGCGCGGCGGCTATCTGGTCGACGGCGACGCGGAGAAGATCGTCACGCTGGTGCGCTTGGCGCGCGAGATGGGCGCCGACATCGTCAAGGCCGACCCAACCACCGACCCCCAGGATTTCCACCGCGTCGTCGAGGCGGCGCGCTGCCCGGTGCTGGTGCGCGGCGGCGGCAAGGCGGACCTGCGCCAGGTCTTCGCCAACTCACATGCGCTGATGCGGCAGGGCGCGCATGGCATGGTCTATGGCCGCAACATTTATCAGCACGCCGACCCGGCCCGCGTGGTGCGCGCTCTGATGGCGATGATCCACGACGGCGTCGACGACGCCGAGGCGTGGCGGATCTATTCCGCATGACAAAGTTCCTCCTCGGCATCGACGCCGGCAATACGGTGGTGAAGGCCGTGCTGTTCGACCTTGGCGGCAAGGTCGTCGGCGCGGCTTCGGCGGAGGGCCGCTCGCGGCAACCGGCGCCCGGCCATGTCGAGCGCGACATTGCCGAGCTTTGGCGCGGCGCGGCGGATGTGATTGCGCGGTGCCTGAAGGAGGCCGGGGCGACCGGCGCGGACGTCGCGGCGATTGGCACCGCCGGCCACGGCAACGGGCTCTACATGCTCGATAGGGAAAACCGGCCGTTGCTAGGCATCCAGTCGCTCGATACTCGTGCGGCCGTCCTCGCAACGGAACTCAGCGCCGATGGGCGAGGCGAACGGCTTTACACCCAATGCCTGCAAAAACCGTGGCCGTCGCAGACACCGACCTTGCTGAGATGGATCAAGCAGGAGCGGCCGGAGGTCTATGCGCGAGCCGGAACAGCCTTCTTGTGTAAGGATACTCTTACATTCATGCTGACCGGTCGGCGCGTCACGGATTTTTCCGACATGAGCGGCTGCGGCCTGCTGCGCCTGCCGGAGCGGCAATACGACCGTGCCTTGCTGGAAGCATATGGTATTGCCGAGGCGGCTGATATGCTCCCCGACCTCGTCGGGCCGGATGAGGTGGCCGGGCGCATCACGGGAGAAGCCGCGGCGGCTACGGGCCTCGCCGAAGGCACGCCGGTAGCGGGCGGCTTCTTCGACGTGCTCGCCTCCATGATCGGCGCCGGCACCATCTTGCCCGGCGAGGCGGCGATCGTCGCAGGCACCTGGAGCATCAACCAGGTGGTGCTGGAAAGCCCGCTGGTGGACGAGCGCATTTTCCACGCTTCGACCTGGCGACCCGACCGCTATGTGTCCATCGAATCCAGCGCCACGTCCGCGGTCAATCTCGAATGGTTTTTGCGCGAGATCGACGGCGGCCACGGCGCTGAGGCGTTCGAACGCTGCAACGCGCTGGTCGCCTCGGTCGAGCCGGAGGCGGAACTGCCAATATTCCTGCCGTTCCTCTATGGTTCCGCGACGCACCCCAATGCGCGGGGCGCCTTTCTCGGCCTGTCGGGCTGGCATGGCAAGGCTGCCATGCTCCACGCGATTTATGAAGGCGTCGTCTTCGAGCATCGGCGCCATATCGACCGGCTGCGCGCCGCCGGCGCCCGTTTCGACAAGGCCAGCCTGTCGGGTGGTGGCTCGCGCAGCGAGGTCTGGTGCCAGATGTTTGCCGACCTGCTCGGCCTGACAGTGACGGTGGCGGAATGCCGCGAGACCGGCGCACTGGGCGCGGCGATTGCCGGCGGCGTGGCGGCCGGTATCTTTCCCGATCTTGAGACGGGCATGGCTGGCATGGTGCGCGTCAGCCGGGAGTATCGGCCGCGCACGGACGGAAAAACCCTTTCCGATGCGCGATACCGCCTCTATCGTGACCTCACTGAAATGCTGCCGGAACGCTGGGCGGCCTATGGGGAGGAGGCACGGCTCCGGTGACGGACAGAATAGATCTGGGTTCCTACGACTACGTCATCGTCGGGGCCGGTTCGGCCGGTTGCGTGCTCGCCAACCGGCTGAGCGCCGCGCCTGGCAAGCGCGTGCTGCTGCTGGAGGCGGGCGGCTCGGACAATTACCACTGGATCCACATTCCGGTCGGCTACCTCTACTGCATGGGCAACCCGCGTACCGATTGGGGTTACAGCACGGTCGCGGAGCCCGGTCTGAATGGCCGCAAGCTCGCCTATCCGCGCGGAAAAGTGATGGGTGGTTGCTCCTCCATCAACGGCATGATCTATATGCGCGGCCAGGCCGCCGATTACGACCACTGGCGCCAGCTTGGCAATCCCGGCTGGGGCTGGGACGACGTGCTGCCGCTGTTCCGTAAGTCGGAGGATCACCAGAGGCTGAACGGAGCGTTCCACGGCCAAGGCGGCGAATTGCGCGTCGAGCGCCAGCGGCTTTCGTGGCCGATCCTTGACGCGGTGCGCGAGGCGGCGGAAGAACTCGGCGTGCCGCAGGTCGACGATTTCAACGCTGGCGACAATTTCGGCTCGTCCTATTTCGAGGTGAACCAGAAGGCCGGTTTCCGTTTCAACGCCGTACGCGCCTTCCTGCGCCCGGTGCGACACCGGAAGAACCTGACGGTGATGACCGGCGCGCATGTCGAGCGCATTGTGTTCGAGGGGAAGCGCGCGGCCGGGCTGGACCTGCGGCTCGACGGCAGGCCGGCGCGCGTCGGCGTCGCCGGCGAACTCGTGCTCTCGGCCGGCGCGATCGGCACGCCGCAACTGCTGCAGCTTTCCGGTATAGGACCGGCCGACCTGTTGCAGCGGCATGGCATTCCGGTGGTGGAAGACCTACCCGGCGTCGGCGAGAATCTTCAGGACCATCTGCAGATCCGCACTGCCTTCCGCATAACCGGCGCGACGACGCTGAACGAGAGGCAGGCGCGGCTGACCGGCAAGGCCATGATCGCGCTGGAATATGCATTCCGGCGAACCGGGCCGATGTCGATGGCACCGAGCCAGCTCGGCATCTTCATGCGTTCCGACGAGCGTTTCGCCACGCCGAACATCGAGTTCCACGTGCAGCCGCTGTCGCTGGAAAAATTCGGCGAGCCGCTGCATCCGTTTCCGGCGATCACAGTGTCGGTCTGCAATCTCCGGCCGCAATCGCGCGGCCATGTCCGCATCGCCTCGGCCGATTCGCAAAAACATCCGGACATCGCGCCGAATTATTTGTCCACCGACGACGACCGGGCTGTAGCTGCCGATTCGATCCGCATCGCGCGCCGCCTGATGGCGACGAAGCGCATGCGCGAATTCGAGCCGCGCGAGTTCAAACCGGGGCCGGAAATTTCCGGGCCGGAGGAACTGGCCAAGGCGGCGGGCGATATCGCCACCACTATTTTCCATCCGGTCGGCACCGCGAAGATGGGCACCGACCGCTTGGCCGTGGTCGGCGCCGACCTGAAGCTACGCGGCTTCGAGGGCATTCGGGTGGCGGATTGCTCGGTTATGCCGACGATCGTCTCGGGCAACACGCATGCGCCGGCGGTGATGATCGGGGAGAAGGCGGCACAGATGATGCTGGGTTAAGTGCCGGGGACAGTTTGCTTTTTTCCGCTCGCGCCAGCCTTGAGGCTTCGCCGCCCTTCTGGGAAGCAAAATAAACTGTCCTCGGAGTTCATCCTAAAAAAACGAAAAAGCCTCTTGTCTCTCTAGCTGCTAGAGGAATTAGGCATGCTCCCGACACACCTTGTGCGAGAGCGATGAGCGATGAACGAGATCGTCAAGAGCAGCCGGTTCCGGATAGAGGGCATGGATTGCGCCGCCTGCGCGGCGAAGATCGACAGGGCGGCGCGGCGCGTCGAAGGCGTCGAGGACGTGTCGGTGTCGGTCACGGTAGGCACGATGACCGTTGGCCACCGCGCCGAGACCGATCTGGAGGCGTTAGCGCGCAAGGTGACCAGCCTGGGCTACAAGGTCGCTCCGTTGCCAGCCCATGCTGCAAGAGCGTCGGTCGAGGAGCATGACGCGTGCGGCTGTGGCCACGACCATGGCGATGCTCACGATCATACGCATGGCCATGGACACGATCATGATCATCCCCACGACCACGATGATCATGGCCACGACCACGCGCTTGGCGACAAGCATGATCATGCGCACGATCACAAGCACGACCATGCCGATGGACGAGCGCATCAGCATCCCCACAAGCCTGGGCATGACCACGTCCGCGACAAGTCCGGCGCGGCGGGGTCCAGGGGCGATGACGTCGTCGCCGGCCTGCATGGGCACGATCACGGTCCAACCGAAGGCCTCTGGTGGAAGACTGCCAAAGCACGGCTGACCATCGCCTGCGGCGTGGCGCTCACTGCCGCGTATCTTCTCGGACGGGCGTTCCCCGAATACCAGACGCTGCTGTTCATTGCGGCGATGGCGGTCGGCCTGATCCCGATCGCCCGGCGGGCCGTGATGGCGGCAGTCAACGGCATGCCCTTCACCATCGAGACACTGATGACGGTAGCCGCCGTCGGCGCGATGATCATCGACGCCGGCGAGGAGGCCGCGGCGGTGGTCTTCCTGTTCCTGATCGGCGAGCTTTTGGAAGGTGTCGCCGCTGGCCGGGCGCGCGCCGGCATCCGGGCTTTGGCCTCGCTCGTGCCGAAGACGGCGTTTCTGGAGAAGGACGGACGCACGACGGAAGTGCCGGCCGGAAGCGTGGCGGTCGGGGCGGTTATCCTCGTCCGGCCGGGCGACCGTGTGCCCGCCGATGGCGAAATCCTGTCGGGCGAAACCTCCGTCGACGAATCGCCGGTGACCGGCGAATCCGTGCCGAAGCGCAGGGTGCCGGGCGACACCGTGCGCGCCGGCACGATCAACCAGGACGCGGCGATCCGCGTGCGGGTAACGGCAGAGGCGCAGGACAATACGATCTCGCGAATCATCCAGATGGTCGAGCAGGCGCAGGAATCCAAGGCGCCGACCGAACGCTTCATCGACAGCTTTTCCCGATATTATACGCCGGGCGTGATGGTGGTGGCAGCACTTGTCGCCATCGTCCCGCCACTTGCCTTCGGCGGCGGCTGGGACGAGTGGGTCTACAAGGGCCTGGCGATCCTGCTGATCGGCTGCCCCTGCGCGCTGGTCATCTCGACGCCGGCCGCGATTGCCGCCAGCCTCTCGGCTGGCGCGCGGCGCGGCTTGCTGATGAAGGGCGGCGCGGTTCTGGAGACGCTCGGCAAGGTGACGAAGGTCGCCTTCGACAAGACCGGCACGCTGACCGCCGGCAAGCCCGTGGTGACCGATATCGTTGCCGTCACAGGCAGCGAGGCCGAAGTGTTGGACGGCGCGGCCGCACTCGAAGTCGGCTCCAACCATCCGCTGGCGTTGGCGATCCTCGGCGAGGCGAAGCGGCGGGGCATCGAAGCGCGTTCGGCGCAGGATGCGCGCGCCATCGGCGGCGAGGGTGTGACGGGCAAAGTTGGCGAAGCCGAGCTTTTCCTTGGCTCACCGCAAGCGGCAGGCAAGCGGACGCCGCTGTCGGACGAACTGAAAAACCACATCGTGGCGCTCAACGACGAGGGCAAGACGGTCTCCGTGCTGCTGGAGGGCAATCGTATCGCCGGGCTGATCGCCATGCGCGACGAACCGCGCGAGGACGCCGTTGCTGGCATTGAGGCGCTGAAGGCGCAAGGCATCTCGGCGGTGATGCTGACCGGCGATAATAGTCGCACGGCGGCCGCCATCGCCGCAAAACTCGGGCTGGAGCCGCGCGCCGAACTGTTGCCTGAGGACAAGCAGCGCATCGTCGGCGAGTTGCGCAAGGCGGGCGAGATCGTCGCAAAGGTCGGCGACGGCATCAACGACGCGCCGGCATTGGCCGCGGCCGACATCGGCATCGCCATGGGCGGCGGCACCGACGTGGCGCTGGAGACGGCGGATGCGGCGGCGCTCAACGCCCGTGTCAAGGACGTCGCCTCGATGGTGGCTTTGTCGCGGGCGACGATGGCCAACATCCATCAGAACATTACCATATCGCTCGGGCTGAAGGCGGTGTTCCTTGTGACGACGATTGCCGGCATCACAGGTCTGTGGCCGGCGATTTTGGCTGACACCGGCGCGACCGTGCTGGTCACCGCCAACGCCATGCGGCTGCTCGGCTGGCGCGGACTGAAGTGAGGCGTCGCCAGCACACCCACTCCGCGCGTGCGCTGGTCCAGGCCGGACGGGCGAAAGGCGTTGCCGGGAACCGGATCGCGGCATATCTATAGCGACTGGAGTTTTGGAGGTCGCGATGCTGACCATCGGCGAACTGTCCCGGCGCACGGGCGTGAAAATCCCGACCATCCGCTATTACGAGCAGATGGGGCTGATGACCGCGGCCGAACGCTCGGAGGGCAACCAGCGTCGCTATGGCACGGAGGAGCGCGACCGGCTTTCCTTCATCCGCCACGCCCGCGAGCTCGGCCTGACCATCGATGCGATCCGCGAGCTGATCGAGCTCAGCGCCCATCCCGACCGGCCCTGCGCCCGCGCCGACCGCATCGCCGCCGAGCAGCTTGATGCGGTGCGCAAGAAGATCGAGAAACTGCGGCGGCTGGAGCATGAGCTGGAGCGGATCACCACGCATTGCCACGTCGATCAGGTGAGGGATTGCTACGTCATCCGTGCGCTTGCCAACCACGACCTGTGCGAGGCGGAGCATTGATCAGCAGATCGTGATGGCTTGCCGGCCGTCCTTCTTCGCTGGCGATGGCCGTCTTACGGCACGCGTTGTGTAGAAGGAGCGGCTGCGGCGCGGGATATCCTTGCTTTTATGAAGCCTCGAAATAGTGCCCCTGATCGAGGTCCGGAATAAGGCCGGGCTGCGTCGGATGCCATCCCAGAAGCTGCTGCGTTTGCGCGCCTGAGGCGGGCAAGTTGGCCGCCGCGAACTGCGCGAGAAAGCCGAAATGGCCGGCTGCCTCTTCCGGCGTCATGCCGACGATCGTTATGTCCAGGTGCCGGCCGATGAGTTCGGCGATGTTGCGGAACGCCACGCCCTCGTCGCCAACCCCGTGATACCAGGCTTCGGGCGCGCCTTTCTCGAGCGCCAACCGGAACAGACGGGCGGCATCGAGACGGTGCACTGCGGGCCATTGGTTGAGCCCGTCGCCGACATAGGCGGAAACGCCTTTCTCGCGCGCCGAACGGATGATCATCGGGACGAAGCCGTGGTCACCCTCGCCGTGGACCGACGGAGGAAGGCGGACCACCGACACGGGTACGCCCTGCGCCGCCACCGAAGCCGCCGCTGCCTCGGTCGCCAATCGGGGATGCGCGGTGAAGTCGGGCGCGCGCTGGGTTTCCTTCTGCCGCCCGGTTCCCGAGGTGACGACGAGAGGCCGACCCGAACCGGCGAGGCCGGCGCCGAGCGCCTCGATAACCTGCCGATCCGCCTCGCAATTGGCCAGATAGGTGGAAAAATTGTGGTTGAAGGCGGTGTGGATCACGCCGTCCGATGTCGCTGCTCCGTTGCTTAGGCTTTCAAAATCTTCGAGCGAGCCGCGATGCACATCCGCACCTATCGCGGCAAGCGACGCGGCGCCTGCATCCGAACGCGCGAGGCCGAGGACCTTATGCCCTGCGGCAATCAGGTCCTGGACGATGGCAGAACCGATGAATCCGGTCGAGCCGGTGACGAAAACACGCATGAGAACTTCTCCAGCAATTCAGGAGAAGCGCATTTGCGACACTGTCTTATCCGGGTAAAGTAGTGATCTTATCCGGGTATAATACCTAATTGGGAGGGATGCCGGCCACGTCAGGCGGAGCCGGCGCTTTTCATGCGCTCCAATTCCTCGAGCGCATCAACGGGCAGGGGGTAGCCCGCCACGGCGAGATTCTCGCGTAAATGCGCGACGGACGAGGTGCCGGGGATCAGCAGGATGTTGGGCGACCGCTGAAGCAGCCAGGCGAGCGCGATCTGCATGGGCGTGACGCCGAGGCGCTCGGCGACTGCCGACAAGGTCGACGACTGCAGCGGGCTGAACCCGCCAAGTGGAAAGAACGGCACATAGGCGATGCCGTCGCGTGCGAGGTCGTCGATCAGCGCATCGTCGGCCCGATGCGCCAGGTTGTACTGATTCTGCACGCAGACGATCTCGGCGATCCGGCGTCCCTCCGCGATCTGTTTGGGCGTGACATTGCTCAAGCCGATGTGGCGCACCAGGCCCTGCCGCTGCAATTCGGCGAGGACCGTGAGCTGCGCCTCGATCGATCCCTCGGCAGGTCCATGGACGTCGAACAGCACCCTGAGGTTGACGACATCGAGCACATTGACGCCGAGATTGCGAAGATTGTCGTGCACGGCCTGGGTAAGGTCTTCGCGCGAGAAGGCCGGAAGCCATGATCCGTCCGTGCCGCGCCTGGCGCCGATCTTGGTGACGATGACAAGGTCGTCGGGATAGGGCGCGAGCGCCTCGCGGATCAGCCGGTTGGTGATGTGGGGACCGTAGAAGTCGCTGGTGTCGATGTGGTTTACCCCGCTCGCGATGGCTTCGCGCAGCACCGCCAGTGCCGCGTCAGGATCTTTGGGCGGTCCGAAAACGCCGGGGCCAGCGAGTTGCATCGCACCATAGCCGAGACGCTTCACGGTGCGGTCGCCAAGGGGGAAGGTCCCTGATTGGTCGATGCTGGACATGGTTGGATCTCCTGAGGGCGGGGCGGACTCCGGCGGTCCGTGCGGACGAGAGCCTTGTCGCTGCGCGGTCTATCCGGGTAAAGTAGTGATCTTATCCAGGTATAATGACTAACAGGACACGCATGTTGACTCCCGACGATAATCTGCTGGGAATTTACCTCAAGGATCGCCGCGCAAAACTTGATCCGGCGGCGTTCGGCCTTCCCCTGACGCGCCGCCGAACGCCGGGGCTGCGCCGCGAAGAAGTGGCGCAACGCGCCAATGTCAGTGCCACCTGGTACACCTGGCTCGAACAGGGGCGAGGCGGCGCGGCGTCGGCCGATGTGCTCGACCGGATCGCCCGCGCCCTGGTGCTGACGGAAGTCGAGCGCGAGCACCTCTTTCTGCTCGGCCTCAACCGGCCGCCCGAGGTTCGTTATCATGCGGCCGAGAGCGTTCCGCCCCGGCTGCAACGCGTGCTCGACGCGCTTCCGCTCAGCCCGGCCTATGTGAAGACCTCGACATGGGACATCGTCGCGTGGAACCGCGCCGCCTCGGTGGTGATGACCGACTATGGAGCGCTGCCGCCCGAGCAGCGCAATATCCTGCGCCTCATCTTTAGCGACCCTCGTGTCAGGGCCGCGCAGACGGACTGGGAAAGCACTGCGCGGTTCGTGGTGGCCGCATTCCGGGCGGACACGGCACGCGCCGGCGCTACGAAGAAGGTCGCGGCCCTGGTCGACGAACTCAGCCGGCTGAGCCCGGAGTTCGAGGCGATCTGGCGCGACAATGACGTCCGCAGCACCTATGGCGAGGTCGCCAAGACACTGCGGCATCCGCGCGCAGGGCTGATCGGGCTGGAATATTCGGCCTTCGCCGTCGATGGCCGGCCCGATCTCGACCTGGTGATCTACAATCCGGCGACGCCCGCGGATGCCGACCTGATCAGATCGTTGATAAGCGGGGCGGCGTCGAAGGACTGACCCGCTCGGATCAGCCAAAGCCGACAAACTGGCACACCGCGAGCAGCGCTGGCAGTTGCGCCATAGTGCCGTCATCGCCTAAAGCCCGCAGAGACAAGGCGGCGGGACGGCATGGTAGAACTCTGGATTCCAATCACCATTGGCGCGGCCTTCCTGCAGAATCTGCGTTCCGCGGCGCAGAAGCACCTGAAGGGCGTCATGGGTACGACAGGGGCGACCTTCGTGCGCTTCGGCTTCGGCGTGCCCTTTGCGGTCGCTTTCGTTTGCCTGCTGCATTTCGGCTTCGGCTATCCGCTGTCGAAACCGAATCCGACCTTCTTCGCCTGGGCGGTGCTTGGCGGGCTCGGGCAGATATTTGCCACATTCCTGCTGGTCCATCTGTTCTCCTTCCGCAATTTCGCGGTCGGCACCGCCTATTCGCGCACCGAGCCGGCGCAGGCAGCACTTTTCGGACTGATCTTCCTCGGCGAGCGCGTCACCATGGGCGCCCTTTTGGCCATCGCCATCAGCGTCTTCGGCGTCATGCTGATCTCGGTCGCGCATATGGCGTTCAGCCTGCGCACGCTGGTCACCTCGCTGTTTGCCCGCAACGCGCTGATCGGCTTGGCCTCGGGCACGGCGTTCGGCGTTTCGGCAGTTGCCTATCGGGCCGCGTCGCTGTCGCTCGGCGGGCCGAACTTCATCATGCAGGCAGCCTGCACGCTGGCGGTTGTGATCGTCTTTCAAACCGTGTTGATGCTTGCCTGGATGCTTATGCGCGACCGGGCCGAACTCGGCCGCATCGTGCGCGCCTGGAAGCCGGCGCTGTTCGTCGGGCTGGTCGGGGCGTCGGCATCCTTCGGCTGGTTCACGGCGATGACGCTGCAGCAGGCCGCCGTGGTCAAGGCGCTGGCGCAGGTCGAGATGATCTTCACCTTCGCGTCGTCGGTGTTCTTCTTCAAGGAGAAGATCAACCGGCTGGAGATTGCCGGCTGCGTGTTGATCGTTTGCGGAATCTTAACGCTGATCGCAATCGGCTAGCTGTGATTTGCGCTGGCCCGGCGCGACATGGCATGATTTTCGCTCTTTGTTCAGCAAGTGTCCCGAAATCAGAGGACACGACGCAAACCGACCTTGTTCCGGAGCGAACTCATGGCCCCCAACCGAATTGCCCCGCAGGCAACGCGTCGTACGATTCTCCAGGCGTTGCTGTCCATCCCTGCCTTCGCGCTCTTCACCGCGCATGCCGCACCTTCCAGGGAACAGCCCGCCGACGAGCTCGTCGAGGTCAATGGCTGGATCCTGAAGAGGAGTGAGCTCGCATGATATTCGACAATTTTGAGGGCTTCAGCGCCTCCGGCTTCAAGCCGAAGGTCATCCTGATCGGGTCCGGTCCTTCCGGCATCACGATTGCCCGTAAGCTGGCTGCCGCCGGCATTCCCGTCGCGATCTTCGAGGCCGGCCAGTCCGACGTCACCGAGGAGTCGCAGGACGTCTACAAGGGCAAGACGGTCGGTGACTATTATTTCGACCTCGACGTGACGCGCCTGCGTTATTTTGGCGGCTGTTCCAATCATTGGGCCGGATGGTGCCGGGTGATGGACGCGGTCGATTTCGAGCCGAAGCCCTGGGTTCCCGACACCGGCTGGCCGATCCGCCGCACCGACATCGAGCCGTATCTCGACGAGGTCCACGACATTCTCGACCTTGTGCCGTTTCGGGACGACGTGGCGATTTCCGACGACATACGCTGGGTGCAGTTGATCAAGAGCCCGGCGGTACGCTTCGCCGAAAAATACCGGACCGAGATCGAGGAGAGCAAGACGATCGCGCTGGTGCTGGATACCTATGTGACGAAGCTGCAAGGCGACGGCACGAAGGTCACCGGCGCGCATGTGTGGTCGGCGGGCAAGGACCAGGGCGTGGCGACGGCGGATTATTACATCCCCTGCACCGGCGGCCTGGAGAATTCGCGTCTGCTTCTGTGGTCGAACGAACAGTCGAACGGCGCGGTGGTGCCGCATGCGGAAGCGCTCGGCAAATACTGGATGGAGCATCCGCAGTTCGAGGGCGGCAACGCCATCATGAACAATCCCGACCAGTTCGAGATGGACGACGTTTCGGAAGCCTTCTTTTCACCGTCGTTCGAGGCAATGCAGCGCGAGCAGATCATGAATTTCGGCATCCGTTTCATCAAGATGCCCTATCACGGGGCGAAGTGGCTGGTGGCGGAGCTTGCCTGTGTCGCGCCGGAGACCGCCGAATGGGTCTCGAACGGCGTAGGCGGCAATCTGCGCTGCGCCGCACAACTCGTCATGGGCTGGGAGCAGGCGCCGCGCGCCGACAATTTCATCGCGCTGTCGGCGACCGACAAGGATACGCTGGGCATTCCGCGCATCGAACTGCACTGGAAGAAAAGCGAGCTCGAGCATCGCACGCTGCTGCAGGGGCTTCGGCTGTTCGGCAAGACGCTTGCCGAGAAGGACTACGGTCGTGTCCGCATCGACGAGTGGGTGCTGAACGACGATCCCTACCCGACCGATCAGGAGCTTGCCGGCCACCACCATATGGGCGGCACGCGCATGGGCGACGATCTCGCCAAAAGCGTCGTCGACCGCGACCAGAAGGTCCACGGCATGTCCAATCTTTATGTCGGTGGCTCGTCGGTGTTCGCCACATCCGGCCAGTGCAACCCGACCACGACGATCGTGGCGCTGAGCTGCCGGCTCGGCGATCACCTCGCCAAGCGGATCGGCCAGAGCGCCATGGCGCAATAGTTCGCGATCGGCGGTGGTCATATCCGTCGTATCGCCAAGATAAAACACGGAGCGGAAAGACACCGAGGTGCAATTCCGCCAGAAAATGCTGAAATAGGGGGCTACGGCCCCCATTTCTTTTTGATTCCGGACCGGCTACGTCTACCACCACTTCGCCGACAAAAGCTGGGGGATCGGAGCCGTTATGAGTTCATGGACGTCCGGATATGTGTCGGAGGTCGCCTATACGGCCGGCTTCTATCGTGAACTCACCCCCGCCATGCTGGAGCTTGCCGCACTCGGCAAGTCGACGCTGACGACCCAGGCGACGCAGCCGCTCGCCGTGTGCGAACTGGGATGCGGCCGCGGCGTTTCCACCAATGTGCTGGCCGCCGCCAACCCGCACAGCCAGTTCTACGCCACCGATTTCAATCCCGCCCACATCGTCGAGGCGCGCGCGCTGGCAAACGCCGCGGGATCGAAGAATGTCCATTTCTTCGATTCCAGCTTTGCCGAATTCCTCGACGAACCCAGCCTGCCGCAGTTCGACATCATTTCGCTGCACGGCATCCTGTCATGGATCAGCGAGGAGAACCGCCGCACCATCGTCGCCTTCATCGCGAAACATCTGAAGACGGGCGGCCTTGCCTATGTGTCCTACAATTCCCTGCCGGGCTGGGCCTCGGCCGCGCCGCTGCGCCGGCTGATGATGGAATTCGGGTCGCTGCATGCCGAGGGCGCCTTCACCAAGCTCGGCAAGTCGCTCGACATGCTGGGCAAGCTGAAGGAGGCCAATGCCCGTTATTTCCAGGCCAGCCCCGGCGTTGCCGAGCGCCTCGAAAAATTCAAGACGCAGAACAAGAACTATCTCATCCATGAGTTCATGAACGAGGATTGGCATCCCTTCTACCACAAGGACGTGGCGCGGGAGTTTTCCGAGGCAAAGCTGAATTTCCTGTGCTCCGCCCATCTGCTTGATCATGTCGACGCGCTCAACATGACGGAGGCACAGCGCAATTTTTTGAACGAGATTGAGGATGCCGGGCTGCGCGAGACGACACGCGACTACATCGTCAACCAGCAGTTCCGGCGCGACATCTTCATCAAGGGTGGCGTGCCGCTCGGCCTGTTCACGGCCCGCGAGCGCTGGCAGGAGACGCGCTTCGCGCTGTCGATCAACCGCGCCGACGCGCCGACCAAGGTGACCGGCGGGCTGGGCGAGGCGGCCATGCAGACGGAAGTCTACGGGCCGTTCCTCGACGCGCTGGCCTCGGGCCCGAAGACGCTGAAGACCATGCAGGCCATTCCGGCGATCGCCGAGCTGGGCTGGGCGCGCAGCATCCAGGCGCTGCTGGTGCTGGTCGGGTCCGGGCATGTCCAGCCATGCCTCGACGACAAGAACGACGGCAAGCGCCGCGAATCGACACGCCGTTTCAACCGGGCGGTTATGGAAAACGCCCGCCATTCAACGGACATACAGGCGCTGGCCTCGCCGATCACCGGCGGTGGCATCGGTGTCGACCGCTTCGAGCAACTGTTCCTCCTGGCGCGGCTGAACAAGCATGCTGACGCGCCGGCCTTTGTCTGGCAAATACTCTCCACGCTCGGCCAGCGGCTGCTGCGCGATGGTGTGCCGATCGAGACGCCGGAGCAGAATCTCGAGGAACTGCGGACGCGCCACGCAACGTTCCTGGAGAAGCGGCTGCCGGTGTTCGAGCAGCTCGGGCTGACGTGAGAAGCAGGAACGTCCGGTTCAGCCAGCAGAAATTGCCGATCCAACCGTAACCCTTCGTTTCATATCCGGCGTGCAGGCACAGGCACCGCCTCACCGGAACGGTCGGTCATCGTCACTCGCGTCGCGTTACAGGACGCCGTGGATCTCGTCGATCGAGGTATCGCCGATCCGCTTGTCCAGCACGATTTCGCCGCGCGCCATCGCCACGATGCGGTCGCAGCATTCGAAGACGTGGTGCATGTTGTGGCTGATGAACACGCCGGTGACGCTCTGCGCCTTCAGGCCGCGAACGAACCCGATCACCTTGTTGGTCTCCTTGACCGAGAGGTGGTTGGTCGGCTCGTCGAGGATCATCACCTTCGACTTGAAATGCATGGCGCGTGCGATCGCTACGCCCTGCCGCTGGCCGCCGGACAGTTCGCCTACCAGCGCGTCGGGCGAGCGCAGATGCAGATCGACGTCGGCGATGGCCTTGACGCTCTCGCTGCGCATCTTCTCCTGATCTAGGATGCCGATGCCGAACATCGACATCTTCAGCGGCTCGCGGCCGATGAAGACGTTGCGGGCGATGGTCATGGTCGGAACCATCGAGTTGTACTGGTAGATCGTCTCGATGCCGCGATCCATCGCGTCGCGCGGATTGGAGAAGCGCACCGGCTGGCCTTCCAGCCTGATCTCGCCGCCGTCCGGCTTCTGGGTGCCGGAAAGGATGTTGATCAGCGTCGACTTGCCGGCGCCGTTGTCGCCGACCAGGCCGAGCGCCTCGTTCGGATAGATGTCAAGCGACACGTTCTTCAGCGCGTGGACGCCCGAATACCATTTCTGCAGATTGCGGATTTCGATGATCGGCGCGGCCATGGTCAGGTCTCCACCTTGATCGCCCGGGCGCGCTTGCGCATCCACGCATTCACCACCACGGCGAAGATGGTCAGGAAGCCGATCGCCATCTTGAACCAGTTGGCGTCGACCTGGGAGAGCACCAGCCCGTTGTCGATGACGCGGATCAGCGCCGCGCCGACGATGCCGCCGAAAATGGTGCCGATGCCGCCGAGCAGTGACGTGCCGCCGATCACCGCCGCCGAGACCGCCTGGAGCTCCAGCCCCTCGCCGATCGAAGGCAGCGGCGCGCCGAGCCGCATAACCTGGATAGTTCCGGCAAAACCCGCCAGCACCGAGCAGATCATGAAGCAGGCGATTTTGACGCGCGCCGTCGGAATGCCCATCGATTGCGCCGCGGGCAGGAAGCCGCCCGTCGCCCGCACCCAGTTGCCGAAATTCGTGCGCGACAGCAGCACGGTGACGAGAATGGCGACCGCGAGGAACCAGAAGAACGACATGCGAAAAAGCTCGCCGGGGCCGACATAGACGGTGAACAGCCATTTCGGCAGCGAATTGGCGGGAAGGACCGGCGGAAAACCACCGGAGATTACCACCGTCAGCGACCGCGCTATGAACAGCATGCCGAGCGTGGTGATGAAACTCGGTATGGCGAATCGTATCGTGATGAAGCCGTTGATGAAGCCGATCAGCGCGGCGAGCGCCAGGCCGGCCGCGAAGGCCGGCGCAAAGGGCACGCCCGCCGCCAGCATCACGGCCATCGTCATCGGCGTCAGCGCGAAGACCGAGCCGACCGAAAGGTCGAACTCGCCGCAGATCATCAGCAGGGTCACGCCGATCGCCACCAGCCCCATTTCGGGCAGGAGGCCCAGCATGCCACGCAGGTTCTGCGGGTTCAGGAACACGCCGTTCGAGCGGATCTGGAAGACGACGAGCAGGAGAAGCAGGAACACCACCGCGGCGAGTTCCGGCTTCTCCAGGTAGATTTTCATCAGGCGCTTCATGAACGCTCCCGGTGCGAGAGGTTGGAAATACGTGGGCCCCCTCCACCGCCTCCGGCGGTCCCCCTCCCCCGCTTCGCAGGGGAGGAACCAGCGTCGCGGCCGGCCGCGCCGTTGATCCTCCCCCCGTTTACGGGGGGTCCGAAGGACGACCACGCGAAGCGTGGTTGGTGGAGGGGGTTAGCGAAGCTACCGCACGCCCTGCGCGGCGAGTTCCTTGAGCTTCGGCACGTCCTCCTTGACGATAATGCCCTTGCCGGTATCGATGTCGGCCGGCAGAAGCCCGATGTTCTTCGAGAGGTAGGCTTCCATGACCGGCATGAAACCCTGCATGTAGGGTTGCTGGTCGACCTGGACCTGGATGTAGCCGGCTTCCATCTGCTGGAGGACCTCCGAGACGATGTCGAAGCCGCCCATCAGCACCTTGCCGGGCGGAACGCCGCGATCGACCAGCACCTGCGCGACATAAGCATGCCACAGGCCGGTATCGAAATAGACGGTGGTGTCGGGGTTGGCCGACAGGTAGGCGCCGACGCGATCCGCCACCACGGCGCCGTCGGTGCCTGTGTCGAGCCGCTCGATGACCACCTCGCGGCCAGGATTGGCCGCCTTGAACTCTTCTAGGAATTTCATCACGCCGGCGGCGCGCTGCTCCGACCAGTTCTGGCCGGGAGCCGAAACGCCCACAAGCGCACGGATCTTGCCTTCCTTGGGGAAGAACTCCGACATCTTCTTGCCGAGCTCGTAGCCGGCCGGGATGAAGCCCTGGCCGATGAAGGCCTGCCGGGCATTGCCCGCCGCCCCTTCGGTGTCGTCGACATTCGATGCAATCACGGTGACGCCGGCTGCACGCGCGTCGGCGATGATCTGGTCGAAGGCGTTGTTGTCGACGATCGAGGTAATCAGCGCGTCGGGGCTCGCCGCGAGCGCGGCCTGCATGTTGGCGGACTGCTGCTCGATCGAGCCTTCAGTCTGGGTGAACACCATCTGGCAGTTCGCCTGGATTTTTGCGCAGGCGTCGTCAAAACCCTTCTTGACCGCCTGCCAGAACGGGTTGGAGGCCGAGGAATGGTGCGTGAAGACGATGTTCATCGGTTCCTGCGCGCTCGCCGCCAAGGGCATGGCGAGCAGGGCCGCGCCGAGCAGAAGTTTTGCCGTCGTTCTTTTCATAGGTAGTCCTCCCGGTTGGATTTTCAGATGGAAGCCGCGTCGGAGACGCGGCGGTGAACGGTGTAGGCGCGGCCGAGATCGGGGCTGAGTTCAAGCCCGAGACCCGGCCCGGGCGGCACGGTGATCATGCCGCCCTTCACTTCCGGCAGCGCGGTGACGAGATCGCGATACCAGGTCCGGTAGAACGCTCGCACGCTCTCTTGCACGAGGGCGTTGGGCGCGTTGAGCGACAGATGCGTGGAGGCGGCGAGCACCACCGGCCCGGTGCAGTCGTGCGGCGCCACCGGCAGCTTCCAGGCCTCGGCCATGGCGGCGATCTTGCGGGCCTCCGAAAGGCCGCCGCACCAGGAGATGTCGAGCATGACGATCCCGGCCGCACCCGTCTCCAGCAATTCTCGGAAGGCTGTGCGGCTGCCCAGCGTCTCAGACGCCGAGATCGGCGCAGGACTGACCGCCTCATAGCGCTTCAAGTCGGCGAGGCTGTCCATGCGGATCGGGTCCTCGTGCCAATAGGTGCCGTAAGGCGCCAGCGCCTTGGCGATTTTCATGGCCGGCAGGAGCTGCCACATCGAGTGGAATTCGACCATGATGTCGACCTTGTCGCCGACCGCTTTCCGGATCTTCTCGAAGGGCTGGAGCGCCGCCTTCAGATCGGCGGCGGAGATGTCGAGGCCGCGCGTCCTTTCGGCCGCATGGTCGAACGGCCATATCTTCATGGCCGTGATCCCTTCTTCCAGAAGCTCCCCGGCAAGCTCGTCGGCGCGGTGCAGGAAGCCGTTGAGGTCGTCATAGCCGCCTTTCGCGGCGAGGCCGTAATTGGCAGTCGTCTGGCCCTTGTCGTCCTTGATATATTCGGTGCCGGCGCAGGTGTTGTAGGTGCGGATCGATTGCCTGGAGAAGCCGCCAAGCAGTTGGGCGATCGGCTGGCCGGCCGCCTTGCCGAAAATGTCCCAGAGCGCGATGTCGAAGGCGGAATTGCCGCGCACTTCGGCGCCTGTCGAACGAAAACCGAGATAGCCGACGAGATCTGCCGACAGCAGGTCGATCTGCAAGGGGTCGCGGCCGATGACCCGCGGCGCTACATATTCGTGCAAATATTCCGCGACCGTGCGCGACAAGTAGAAGGTCTCGCCGAGACCCGTGATGCCTTCGTCCGTATGCACCTCCACCCAGAGCAGGTTGGGGCGCTCCTCGATGCGGATGGTTTCGATCGCCGTGATCTTCATGTCAGGCGATCCCCGCATCGATCAGCGCCTTGACGCTCATGTCGAAATGTTCCGCCATGTGGTCGGCGGCGCGGCGTGGATCGCCCGCGCCGATCGCCCGGGCGATCTCGATATGGCCCTCTATCATCTTCAACTGCTCCGCTTCGGAGGCGCGGGTGCGCCAGCCGATCACCCAGGTGCGCCGCGTCACGCCGCTGAAGGCGTTGACGATCAGGGCGAAGACGGGATTGTGCGACGCCTTGGCGATCGCCTCGTGGAAGGCGATGTCGTGCTCCATGACGATCTCAGGCTCTTTGCAATTCTCCCGCATCAGCCGGGCGCGATCGGCGATTTCGGCCGCCTCGGCATCGGTCCGCCGCAGCGCGGCGAGCGCCACGGTCCGCATCTCGATCGTGCGGCGTACGTCATAGACCTGCTGGACGCTGATCTGCTCGGTGGTGACGCCATGCTCGATCACCATCGACATGGCGCTTATGTCGAGCTTGGCCACACTGGCGCGCCGGCCCGCGCTCATGTCGATCAGGCGCATCGCCGACAGCGATCGCAACGCTTCGCGCACGACGGTCCTCGACACGTTGAGCCGCCGGGTCATGTCGGCCTCGCTGGGCAGAAGGTCGCCCGGGCCGAGGCCTTCCGTCCGGATATGCTGGGTGATGGCCTGGATGGCGGCGCTCACCAATCCGGGACTGGCGTCCTTCTCCGACCGGGAACGTTCCTCCACGCATGTCCTCCAGAAGCCGATAACCTGTATGACAGGTTTGCTTCAATTTGCGTGTAATATGGGCGGAAGCTCTATGTCAAGTGCAGTTCTACCTAGGGCGCCGATCTCGTCAAAATCCCGTCTCGCCCGTTACCGTTTTTGTTCATCAAACGGCGCCGTTTCATCGACCGAATCGGCGGTTTCATCGAGTTCCGCGTGCTTTCCGCTGCGTAACACACGTAATAGCGTATGTGGCGGTTCGCACAGATTCGAGGCGGGGAGAGGCGGGACATGGCGAACAGGATCGGCCTGCTGGGAGCAGGTTCGTTGCGGATTGCCCTCCGGGCGATCACTCCCGAAACCCTCGTCCATGGATGGTTGCCATTTTTGAACGCGCGGAGAGCGGGTGCCGGCAACGCAACGAAGCACCCATTCGCAGGCAAAGGCCAGGCCGCAAACCTCCCAAGCCGGAATGTACTCCACGTCCTGATCGTATCGGCCCTGGCGCTGTGCGGCGCGGCCATGTCCGGCCAGGCACAGGCAAGCTGCAGCGGCGCGGCAAGCCAGACCCTCGGGGAGGGCAGCTATGGATATACCTGGTCCATCTGCAACGGCGACGCCGGTACCGACAGCAGCGGCAAGAAAGACGGCGCCTGGGGCGACAATATAACGATCACCACCGAGGGAACCTACGCGACCAGCGCCGGCTCTCCGCCTTACACTTTGCCTGCGGGCGCCGTCGGCGGCGTCATCATGACATACACGCGCGGCGGCGACGGCGTTGACGAGGGCAACGCCGGCGGTGGCGGCAGCATAGGGCTCACCAGCTATAACAGCATCACCGTCAGCGGCACGGGGAATTCGGGCTACCTCGGCAGCATGATCTCCGCCTATTCCTGGGGCGGCAATGGCGATTCCGACAATGACAACAACGATTCGGATGGCGGTGACGGTGGCGCGGGCAGTGCGATAAACATCACCAATTACGGCGCCTTGTCCATCGACGGAACGGTTTCGCCGCTGAGCGGCGGCATGTACGGCATCCTTGCGGTGAGCGGCGGCGGCACCGGCGGCGAGCAGAACAACTCGGTCTCGGGCCTCGGCGATCAGGTCGGCGGAGATGGCGGATCGGCCGGCACGGTCTACGTGTTCAATTCAGGCACGATCAACATCGGCAGTACGTCGAGCCGCATGACGGGCAATGCCTCGGGCGCCGGCATCTATGCCGATTCGGGCGGCGGCGCCGGCGGTGTCCACAATGGCGGTGCCGGCAATGGCGGTTCGGTGACCGTCCAGCATGACGGCCAGATCAATAACGTCTGGAACACCACCGGGGGCGGCGGCGATATTTTCGGAATTCACGCGCGCAGCATCGGCGGCATCGGCACGGCTTCCATCGACAACAGCGATGACGGCGGCCAAGGCGGAAACGCCTCGACGGTAACCGTGACCGCGACAGGCGGCGTCCTGCTGGATGTCAGCGGCGATTTCACGGGCGGCGGAGCGGCCATCGCCGCGAGGAGCGTGGGCGAAAAGGGCGGAGACGGTCCTTCCGAGGATCATTCCGGCGGCAATGGCGGATCCGGCAGCTCGGCCACGGTCACATTGCAGGGTCCGGGCGGCAGCATCACCACCAACGGCGACAATCTCTACGGCATCCTGACCCAGAGCCTGGGCGGCCAGGGCGGCGATGGCAGCGACGACACGGCCTTGGCCGGCACCGGCGGCGGCGGTGGCTTCGGCGGCAACGGCGGCTCCGTGACGGTCACGACGGACGCCGGCACCCTCATCACCACGACCGGCGACTATTCCGCCGGCATCGTCGCGCATTCGGTCGGCGGCGGCGGCGGCACGGGCGGCGACTTCACCAGCGTGCTCGGCGGCCAGGCCGGCAATGGCGGCAATGGCGGCAACGCCGGGACCGCGACGATAACCAGCGCCGGAACCATCAACACCTCAGGCGACCATGCCTATGGCGTTCTGGCCCAGTCGATCGCCGGCAGCGGCGGCACCGGCGGCGTCGAAACCGGCGGCGTGGTCGCGCTCGGCGGCGATGGCGCCGGCGGCGGCACGGCCGGCGAGGCGATCGTCCGCAACAGCGGCGACATCACCACCGGCGGCTACAGCGCCCATGGCATCGTCGTCCAGTCGATCGGCGGCGGCGGCGGCGCTGCGGGCTCGGCCAGCGGCCTGATGAGCGTCGGCGGCGACGCCGCCGGCACCACCAAATCCAATGGCGGCGAGATTGTTGCCTCCAACATCGGCACGATCCTGACATCCGGCGACGCGGCGATCGGCTTTTTGGCGCAGTCGATCGGCGGCGGCGGCGGCAGCGGCGGCGACAGCACCGGCATCGCCGGTGTTGGCGGCAAGGGCTCTGCCGGGGGCGACGGCTCGACCGTCAAAATTACCGACCTCGGCGCCATCGAGACGGCGGGGGACTACGCTTACGGCGTTCTCGCCCAGTCGGTGGGCGGCGGCGGCGGCAATGGCGGCGACGTCCTGACCATTTCCACCATCGCCTCGATCGGCATTGGCGGCAGTGCCGCCGGCGGCGGCTCCGGCGGCGGCGTCTGCATCGACAACACCGGCACCAGTTGCACCGACAGCAGCGGGCCGGCCGGCGCGCCCGCGACGGTCGTCACGCATGGCGACTATGCCTCCGGCATGATCGCGCAATCGGTGGGCGGCGGTGGCGGCAATGGCGGCAGCGTTGAGAATTACAGCCTGGCCTCGTTCCTGGCGCTGCAGGTCGGCGGCAACGGCGGCGATGGCGGATTCGGCAACGACGTGACCATACGCCAGAACGACCTGACGCTGGCCACCAGCGGCGCCCATGCCATCGGCGTGCTCGCGCAGGCGATTGGCGGCGGCGGCGGCAATGGCGGCGATGCCTCCTATTTCGACGCCACCATCGGCTTCAATGCCGCGGTGATCGTCGGCGGCGGCGGCGGCAGCGGCGGCTTCAGCGGCAACGCGACGGTGGACCTCGCCAATTCGACGATCATAACCGGGGCGCCGGACGGCAGCGATCCCGCGACCTTCGCGCCGAACGATTCCTTCGGCATCGTCGCGCAGTCGATCGGTGGCGGTGGCGGCAATGGCGGCAGCACCAGCGCCAAGGACTTCCTTGTCGCGGCCCCCACCGGCACCGGCGTGCCGGTGGCCTTCAACTATCAGGCGGCCGTCGGCGGCAATGGCGGCAATGGTGGCGGCGGTTGCTATCTCTCCACCCCGTGCGCCGTGTCGGTGTCGCTGACGGACGGCACGTCCGTCACCACGCTGGGCGACGGCTCCCATGCGGTCGTGGCCCAGGCGATCGGCGGCGGCGGCGGCAATGGCGGCGATTCTTCCGTGCTCTCGACGACGCTCGGCGACAAGGACACGGTCGAACTGACAGCCGGCGTCTCGCTGGGCGGCGGCGTAGGCAACCTGCTGCCGGGCTACGATTTTTCCAGCTCGAACGGTGGCTGGGCCGGGCTGGTCGACGTGACGCTCGGCGATCCCAACGGCACGGCGGTGAGTTCCCCGCCCTCGCTCGAGGCGCCGCCCTCAACCATCCGCACCTATGGCGACTACGCCAACGGCGTGGTGGCGCAGTCGATCGGCGGTGGCGGCGGCAATGCCGGCATCGGCAGCAGCAACGTCTACTCGCAGGGCGGCGTCGTCAGCATCAAGGCTTCGATCGGCCTTGGCGGTGTCGGCGGACCCGGTGGATCGGCCGACCTGGTCACCGTCACCCAGAACCGCGGCCACGCGATCCAGACCTACGGCTCCAGCTCGCGCGGCATCGTCGCGCAATCGATCGGCGGCGGCGGCGGCACGTCGCAGGGCGGGACGTTGTATCTGGCCGGCGGCGGAGGTGGATATGACGCGCGGCTAACTGTCGGCGTCGGCATGACCGGCGGCTCGGGCGGTGACAGCGGCGGCGTGACGGCGACCACGGCCGGCACGATCGTGACCACGGGCGGCGACGCCGACGGCGTGCTTCTGCAGGCGATCGGCGGCGGCGGCGGGCTCGGCGGCTCGCTGGGAGCGGACGCGTCGTCGCACGCCATCCTCGACCGCATCGGCTTGTTCGAGGACAACAAGAACCGGCTTGGCGACGGCGGCGCTTACACATTGACCGTCGATGTCGGCGGCAAAGGCGGCAGCGGCGGCCACGGCGGGACGATCAACCTCGATCATATCGGCCAGATCGATACCAGCGGCGACTGGGCCGACGGCATCGTGGCACAGTCGATCGGCGGCGGCGGCGGTGCCGGCGGCTCTTCCACGGCATCTGGCAGCAAGGTTACCGCCACCATAGCCGTCAGTGTCGGCGGCAAGGGCGGAACCGGCGGCGACGGCGGGGAAATCGACGTCTATTTCGACGGCAGCGACTACAATCATGTCAACACCGCCGGATACTCGGCCAATGCCGTCGTGCTCCAGTCGATCGGCGGCGGCGGCGGTACCGGCGGCGACGGATCCGACAAGTCCAGCGGCACCATCACCGTCGGCGGCTCGGCCGGCGGCACGGGTGGCACGGCCGGCGACGGCGGCATCATCAATGTCAAGACGGCGAGCTGGCTTACCGCGCAGACGCTCGGCGACGATTCGATCGGCATTCTCGCCCAGTCGATCGGCGGCGGTGGCGGCATCGGCGGCGCCGGCAACAGCAGCGGCCAGGCGGAAGTCGACAGCTACGACATCGCCGTGGTCGTCGGCGGCCAGGGCGGCGTATCGGGCAACGGCGGCACCATCGGCATCAGCACCGGCACCAGCATGAATACCTATGGCGACCGAGCCTACGGCATCCTTGCCCAGTCGATCGGCGGCGGCGGCGGCATCGGCGGCGCAGGTTCAGCCGACAACCTCGCCAGCGTGGTGCTTGGCGGCCAGGGCGGTGTCTCCGGCAACGGAAGTTCGGTGTCGCTTGACATTGCCGCCGGCAGTTCCGTGAACACGCGGGGCGCCGGCGCCCATGCGATTGTCGCGCAGTCCATCGGCGGCGGTGGCGGCATCGCCGGCGATGCTTCGGGCGGCATTCTCACGACGACGCCGATCGACCAGAATTCGGCTGGCGGCAATAATGGCAACGGTAACCTGGTTGACGTTACGGTCGACGCCAACATCACCACCAGCGGCGCCAACGCCTTCGGCATTCTCGCCCAATCGATCGGCGGCGGCGGCGGCTTCGGCGGCGACCAGTCGGGCGGCTTCGCCGGCAACACGTCCTCGACGGCTGAGGATGGAACGGGCAGCACCGTGACCGTAAGCCAGACCGGCACGATCAATGCGACCGGCGCAGGCTCGGTCGGCATCTTCGGGCAGAGCCAGGGAAACTTAGACCAGGAAGCGGTAACGGTGACGGTAAATGGCGCTGTGACGGGCGGCAGCGGCGACATCGGCGCCGGCGTCTGGATCGCGGCCGGCAAGAACAATGTGCTGACGGTCAATGCAGGGGGCAGCGTCTCGGCCGCGTCCGGCACGGCCATCCGCTACGATGGCGATGTCAGCGATTCTTACGGCAGCCTGCTGACCGTCAACAATTCCGGTACGATCACCGGCGACATCCTGCTGAACAACCCCGACGGTAACAACGCCGGCACGGTCAACAATTACGGCACGATCAATGCCGCCGCGGCCAAGGCTTCCGACGCCGTCGCATCGGCTGCTGCGACCGCCCCGTCCGGCGGCTTGCTGGTTGGCGCGTCGCTCTACGAAGCGAATGTCGTCAACGGCGGTACCCTGATCGTCGGCTATGGCGGCAAGGCTGACAGCACCGAGATCACCGGGGATTTTGCCCAGTCTGCCGGCGGCACGTTGTCGCTCGACCTCGACATGGCGGCGGGCAAGTCGGACCGGCTGACGGTGCGTGGCGACGCCGCGCTTGGCGGCACGCTCGACATCAACGCGACAAGCCTGCTGCCCCGCCGCGAGCTCGTGTTCCTCAGCGTCGGGGGCGTGGCGACGGGTTCGCTTGAGACCGCGGACAACCTCGCCTTCGATATCGACATCGCTAAGGCCGGCCAGGACTACAGCCTCTCCACCTCGGCCGACTTCGATCGCGTTGGTCTCGACAAGAGCACTGATGAAATCGCCGACCATCTGCAGGAGATCTGGGAGGCCGATGGCAACGACGATTTCGGCAGCCTGTTTGCAACGCTCTATGGTGGGGCAGAGCAGGGCGAGGACACTTATGTCTCCATGCTCGCCGGCCTGCTGCCGGGTGTGAGCCTGGCGCCGGCCGCCCGCTTCCAGCAGACGATCATCGGCTTCAACGATTCGCTGATGAGCTGCCCGAAAACCTCCGCCGGTGGCCTGATGCTCGGCGAGACACGCTGCGTCTGGGCCGACATCAGCGGCGGCCGCTTCGACCAGAACGGTTCGTCGGGCTACACCGACGATATCATCACCTACCGCATGGGCACGCAGGTCGATCTGGCTCCCGGCTGGTTCCTCGGCCTCGCCGGCGCCTATGAGCACAGCCGCATCGACGGCGATGACGGTTTTGTCAGCGGTTCGGGCGACGCCGGTTTCCTCGGCGCCGCGCTGAAGCGGGAGATGGGTCCATGGCTGTTCGCCGGCGTCATCAGCGGCAGCTACGGCAGCTACGACATGCAGCGGTCGGGCATTCCGGGCCTGGCCGGCTCCGCCGAAAGCTCGCCCGACGTCTATGGCGGCGCGCTGCGTTTCCGCGTCGCCCGCACCTTCGCCGGCACGGACTACTATGTAAAACCCTATCTCGACCTCGATGCGGTCTACACCCGCATGTCGGGCTACACCGAGAGCGGGGCAGGGGTAGCCGGGCTCAAGGTCGAGGGCAGCGACGAGTTCGCCTTCGTCGCCTCGCCGATGATCGAGATCGGCGGTTCGGTCGTGCTCGGCGCGGACTACATGCTGCGCCCCTATGCCTATGTCGGCGCAAGTCTTTCGACGGCGGACGAATGGACCGCCGACGCCAGGCTGAGCGGCGCGCCGGCGGGCGTCGGCATGTTCGAAGCATCGCTGCCGATGGACGACGTGCTGTTCAAGGTCGGCGCCGGCCTGCACTTGTCGAAGATCGGCGGCATGGACGTCGAACTGCAATATGTTGGCGAGTTCTCGGACGACACGTCGAGCAACTCGGGAATGCTGCGCGTCAACGTGCCGTTCTGAGCGTGAGCGCGGCGGGCCGATCTTGGCGGCCTCTGACGCGTCCGCCGGCAGCCTGCCGCAGGTCCATGAGAGGTTAAGTCAGGTCCGCCGGGGGCAATGTCGGGTCCGCGCGGCTTTTTCCGGTGGATTTTCGTAACAGGCACATAAGCCCGGACGCCGCGTCTGCCTGCGTGTTGGCGATGCGACCGGTTGACTCCGGCGTGCGGGAACGGATTTCCGAATCGGCGGTATTCTGACTCGATCGAGCGATGCCGAAGCTGCCGTCTCCCGCTCTCAATGATTTGTCGACCGTGCCCGGGCCGGGGTGGTGTCGCAGGTTGAATTTCGGCTTCAAGCTGTTGCGGAAATTATCGTCGAGCGGTTACAGTCCGCTATCTCCAATGAGATATAACGCTATGAACGCAGAGGCGGCGGCCATTACATCATCCCGCAAGTTGCCTTTCGCCTTTGGAGGTGGGGCAATCATAGGAGCGCTCGGTGGATTGATCGGCCTCGGCGGTGCCGAGTTCCGGCTACCACTCCTGATTGGGCTGTTTCGCTTCGCCGCTCTGGAGGCGGTCATCCTCAACAAGGCGATGAGTCTGGTCGTTGTCGCCTCGGCTTTGCCGTTCCGTGCAGCGACGGTTCCCTTCGCGACGATTGCCATGCACTGGTCGATAGTCCTGAACCTGCTTGCCGGAAGTCTGCTCGGCGCATGGATCGGAGCGGGATGGGCAACGCGCCTGAAATCGGAATCCCTCTACAAGGTGATTGCGGGGTTGCTCGTTGTCATAGCGGTGGTGCTGGTGTTTGGGCATGATGCGGCGGCTGGGCAGCCCCTGCTGACCGGATTGGCGCAACTCGTCGCAGGCATCGTCGCGGGTTTCGGGATCGGGGTCGTCGCTTCCTTGCTCGGCGTCGCGGGCGGTGAGTTGTTGATCCCGACGCTCGTCCTGCTGTTCGGCGCGGATATCAAGCTCGCAGGCAGTCTCTCGCTCGCCGTGTCCTTACCCACCATGATCGTCGGCTTCACGCGCTACAGCCGCGACCAGAGCTTTTCCGTGATCGGCCGCAACAGGAGTTTCCTGCTCGTCATGGCAGCGGGTTCGATTGTCGGAGCCTTTGTCGGTGGGCAACTGCTCGGCATCATGCCGAACGGCGTCTTGCTTCCGGCGCTCGCCATTATCCTGCTTTTGTCCGCCTTGAAAGTCTGGCGTCACAAATGACCGCTCGCCATCCTCAATCGAAATTCGAACTGAGACGCTACCCGGGCCGGCATATTCGATGGTGCCAGTCCGGGTAGACTTTCAGGTGGCCGGGTGGCTGAAGCGTGCCCGGCGGGCGTCCCTGGTCAGGTTGCGAAAGTCCTTGCCGCTGACATGCACCAGCGTCCTGTGGTCGCCGCCCTCGAAATAGACGTCGGCGTCGCCCCCCAGGCTTTCATCGAGGATCACCGGCACATCGTAAGCAGCTCCGATCGGCGGGATCGCGCCGATATCGCAGTCGTCGAAGAGCAAGACGACCTCATCCTCGGAAGCGAGGCCGAGGCGCTTGTCCATGACGTCCTGCAACGTTCCAAGCTCGACCCGGTGCGTGCTGGGCACCACGGCCAGCGCATAGCCGATTTCGGAGTGGACAACGACCGATTTGGCCATCCTGCTGCCAGGCACATGGGCGGCCACCGCCGATTGCCTGGTGGTAGACGTACGGTGATGCGCGACGGTATCGTAGGAAATTCCTTCGCCGTCGATATAGTCCTTGAGTCTGTGTGCGATTGTCATCTTGAGCGTCCCTTGCTGGAGTGCGCGACGCGGGATCAACAGAACCATTCTCCTCCAGTCGTTTCCGATGTCAACGGAAATGGCGGCCGGCGTCGAAAGCCTGAAACCGCATGGGAACTCCGTGTCGCGACGGCCTACGATCCTGGTCCGAAATACAGTATGCGCGTGAGCAGCGTGTAATCGGCCTCGAACACCATCATCACCACGAACACCAGCACCAGGATCGGCGGCAGGATGATGGCATATGCCAGCGCCAGCCGCTCCCAGGCCATGTGCATGAAGATGGCGACGATCAGCCCTGCCTTCAGCATCATGAAGATCAGGATCAGGGTCCAGCGCAGATAGCCCTGCACATGGAAGTAGTCGACCATGTAGGAGCCGGCGCTCAGGATGAAGAGCCACGCCCAGACGACCAGATAGAGCTTGATCGGGTGCTCCTGGTGGGTGTCCGCATGGGCTACGGCCGCAGCGGGCGCGTCATGCCCATGCAGGGAGGTGATCCCGTTGGCGGTTGCTTCAGACATGTCCCTTCCTCACCACAGATAGAAGAAAGCGAAAATGAACACCCAGACCAGATCGACGAAATGCCAGTAGAGACCCATGATCTCGACGCTTTCGTAATTTCCCCTGCGGCTCGTGAAAAAGCCGCGCCGCCCGACATCGTAGTCGCCGCGCCAGACCTTTCGCGCCACGATGATCAGGAAGATCACGCCGATGGTGACATGGGTGCCATGGAAGCCGGTGATCATGAAGAACGACGAACCGAACTGCGCCGCACCCCACGGATTGCCCCAGGGCCGCACGCCCTCCGAAATCAGCTTCGTCCATTCGAACGCCTGCATGCCGACGAAGGTCGCGCCCAGCACGGCCGTGAGCAGCATCAGCACGACCGTCTTCCTGCGGTCGCGGCGGTAGCCGAAATTGACGGCCATCGCCATCGTGCCGCTCGACGAGATCAGCACGAAGGTCATGATGGCGATCAGGATCAGCGGGATGTCCTGGCCGCCGATATGCAGCGAGAACACCTCGCTCGGATTTGGCCACGGCACCCGCGTCGACATCCGCGCCGTCATGTAGGACAACAGGAAGCAGCCGAAGATGAAGGTGTCGCTGAGCAGGAAGATCCACATCATGGCCTTCCCCCAGGAGACGTTCTTGAACGCCCGCTGGTCCGACGCCCAGTCGGCGGCGATGCCTCGCAGTCCGTCGGGCCTCGGCTGGCCGGTATGCGTCAGGGTGGTATCGGCCATTCGCTTCCTCCTTCAGGTCAGCAACTGGCGGCAGATGTCGATGAAATCGGTTGCCCAGCCGGCGATCAGCACGAAAATGGCGAGCCATATGAACAGCAGGAAATGCCAGTACATGGCGCAGAGTTCGACGCTGAGGCGAAGCTGGTCGCGCCGGGCGCCGCTCCAGGCTCTGGCTGTCGTGCGGCCGAGCGCCACCAGGCCGCCGGCAATGTGCAGCCCGTGCATCGCGGTCAGCAGATAGAAGAAGCTGTTGGCCGGGTTGGCATTGAGGAAATAGCCGCTGGCGGAGAGTTCCCGCCATGCCATCAACTGCCCTGCCAGGAAGGCGAGCGCGGTCAGTCCGCCGGTGACGAGCGCTAGCCTCGTTGTCTCGATCTCGTTCCTGCGCGCCGCGACGACGGCCATGTGCAGCGCCACGCTGCTCGCCACGAGAACGCCGGTGTTGAACCACAGCAGGCGCGGCACCGGCAGCGCCCTCCAGTCGGCCAACTCCATGCGCATGAAATACGCACTCGCAAACAGCGCGAAGAGGCAGCCGACAACCGCGAGAAATACTCCGAGGCCGATCTTGGCGGTCGGCATCATGCCGGACTCGGTCCCCGGATAGGCAGCGACGGAACCCTGCTCCAGCCAGGGTTTGGACATCAGCCGCTGGTGGCTGAGCCACCAGCCGGCGATGCCGGCAATCACCAGCAGAAAAACCAGGATGACGCTCATGCGTGCCCCGCGGCGGCTTTTGCCGGCCAGGGGTCGTTCTGGGCGATGAAGTCCTCGGGCGCGCCGGGCACGCTGTAGTCATAGGCCCAGCGATAGACGACCGGCGCCTCCTTGCCCCAATTGCCGTGCGGCGGCGGCGTCGTCGGCGTCTGCCATTCGAGGCTCGCCGCCCGCCACGGATTGCCCCCGGCGTCCTTGCCGTAGCGCAGGCTCCAGAACAGGTTGAACAGGAACACCATCTGGGCGAAGCCGACGATCAGCGCCATCGCGCTGATGAAGGCGTTGAGCGTATGCACCGAATCGGGAATGAACGCCGTGTCTCCCAATTCGGGATAGCGCCTGGGCACGCCCACCAGGCCGACATAGTGCATGGGGAAGAAGATCAGGTAGGCGCCGACAAAGGTGACCCAGAAGTGGAACCGGCCCATCACCTCGTTGAGCATGCGTCCGGTGATCTTCGGATACCAGTGGTAGATCGCTCCGAACACGACCAGGATCGGCGCCACGCCCATCACCATGTGGAAGTGCGCAACGACGAACATGGTGTCGGACAGCGGTACGTCGACGACCACATTGCCGAGGAACAGTCCGGTCAGGCCGCCATTGACGAAGGTGACGATGAAGGCCAGCGCGAACAGCATCGGGATGGTCAGGTGGATGTCGCCGCGCCACAGCGTCAGCACCCAGTTGTAGACCTTGATGGCCGTCGGGATGGCGATGATCAGGGTGGTCGTGGCGAAGAAGAAGCCGAAATACGGATGCATGCCGCTGACATACATGTGGTGCGCCCAGACGATGAAGGAGAGCGCGCCGATGCCGACGATCGCCCACACCATCATGCGGTAGCCGAAGATGTTTTTGCGCGCATGCGTGCTGATGAGGTCGGAGACGATGCCGAACGCCGGCAGCGCGACGATGTAGACCTCCGGATGGCCGAAGAACCAGAAAAGATGCTGGAACAGGATCGGGCTGCCGCCGCCATATTTCAGTTGTTCACCCATCTCGACCAGCGCCGGCATGAAGAAGCTGGTGCCGAGCACGCGGTCGAACAGCATCATCACCGAGGCGACGAACAGTGCCGGGAAGGCAAGCAGCGCCATGACCGTGGCGGTGAAGATGCCCCAGACGGTGAGCGGCATGCGCATCAGCGTCATGCCGCGGGCGCGGCCCTGCAGCACCGTCACCACGTAGTTGAGGCCGCCCATGGTGAAGCCGATGATGAACAGGATCAGCGACGCCAGCATCATGATGATGCCCGCCTGCTGGCCGCCGGGCGTGCCACCCAGGATGGCCTGCGGCGGATAGAGCGTCCAGCCGGCGCCAGTAGGCCCTCCGGGCGCGAAGAAACTTGCCACCAGCACCAGCACGGCGAGCAGGTAGATCCAGTAGGAGAGCATGTTCACATAGGGGAAGACCATGTCCCGGGCTCCCACCATGAGCGGGATCAGGTAGTTGCCGAAGCCGCCGAGGAAGAGCGCGGTCAGCAAATAGATGACCATGATCATGCCGTGCATGGTCACGAACTGGTAATAGGCCTCGGGCGTGATGAAATCGAAAGTGCCGGGAAAGCCGAGCTGCAGCCGCATCAGCCAGGAAAGGACCAGCGCCACCAGGCCGATCGCCATGGCGGTGCCGGAATACTGGATGGCGATGACCTTCGCGTCCTGCGAGAACACGTAGGTCGTCCACCAGCTATGAGGATGGTAGAGCTCAAGCTCCGGAACCTCGGCAGGCGGAACGCCGTCGACCGCGCGGGGCGTGATATCGACCATTATGTACCTCCAGCTCCTCCGGCGCGACCCGAGGCGGCCCGGGTCCCGTCAAGTCAAACCTCCTGCCGTGCCGCCTCCTCCATGCTCATGGCCGCAACTGCTCGGCCGCGCCCACCTGTTCCGGCTGGGACAATTGCGCAAAGGTCGACTGCTGCTGCAGCCAGGCCTGGTAGTCCTCCGCTGAATCGACCATGACGACGCCGCGCATGAACCCGTGGCCGGTGCCGCAGAGTTCGGCGCAGAGCACCTCGAAGGTTCCCGTCCTCGTCGGCGTGAACCAGAAATAGGTGACGGAGCCCGGCACCATGTCCATCTTGGCGCGGAATTCCGGCACGTAGAAATCGTGCAGGACGTCGATCGAGCGCAGCAGCATCTTGACCGGCTTGTCGATCGGCAGGTGCAGGTCGGCCGCCTCGACCACGACGTCGTCCTGGCCGTTCGGGTCGTTCGGATTGACGCCCAGCGGATTCTCGGGGCCGACCAGCCGGCTGTCCGAGGTGCCCAGCTTGCCGTCGGCGCCGGGCAGCCGGAAACTCCACTGCCACTGCTGCGCGACGACCTCGACATCCGTTGCGTCCTCGGGGACCGTGACGAACTGGCTCCACACGAACAGGCCGGGAACCAGCATCGCCGTCACCCCGACCGCGGTCACGGCGGTCAGCCACCATTCGAGCCGCTTGCTTTCCGGCTCATAGGCGGCCTTCGCCCCTTCCTTGTGCCGGAAGCGGAACACGCAATAGGCCATGAAGAGGACGACGGCGGCAAAGACGGCCCCGGTGATCCAGAAGGTGATCACCAGCGTGTGGTCGATATAACTCCAGTTCGAGGCGATGGGCGTCCACCACCACGGGCTCAGCACATGAAAAAGGACCGAGCCGACAACCACGAGAACGAGTACAAGCGCAATGGCCATGTCCCAGTTCCTCCCGGCATTCCGAGAGTTATCTCGATAACTCCCAGGATGTCGGTTGCATCATGCTTTATTTGCGCCCGGAATTCCAGTGCCTGAGATTTGCGGGTCAGGAACGCTCATTTTGACCGGTTTCGGTCACGCTTGGACAGGTTTGGCCGGCAACAGATGGGCGACGGTTGACGGTACATCACCGCTACGCCGCATCGGCACGGAAGTCCGATTGCAAACCGCGCATCGACGCGACCAGTGGCAAGCACGAGGTGTTCCGCCCGTTATTGCGCCGACATCCGATCCGGCGTCTCGCAGGACGTGCCGGTCGACGCGCAACTGGTCGACCCAATGGAGCCACGCCTGTCCATCTGACAACCCGCCAGCGTGAACAGGACGGTCACCGCAACAATCAACATCGTCGTTCGGTACATGGGTTCACCCTTGGCGAGCGGATGGACACGGCAGGCTTCAAAGCACCCAGGCAGCCACCAGCGCGGCGACGCCATCATGGCTCCCTACATGATGGCGTCGAGATGGTGACCTGCTGTGGCGTTGTTCAGTGCGCCGTTTGCGAATGCTCGCCACCCGGTTTCGAGATACCGGTCAAAGCCGCCCCGGCTTCCGCCGCTTCGCCATTCGTCGCGAGATCGCCAAGCGAAATAATTCCCACGAGCCTTTTGTCGTGGTTCAGCACCGGCAGCCGGCGCACCTGCAGGTGGCCCATGTTCTCCAGCACCTCCTCGACGTCTTCGTCGTCAAAACAGTATTTGACCTCCGCGCTCATGACGTCGCGCACCTTGGCGTCGGGTCCCATGCCCATCGCCACGCCGCGGATCGCGATATCCCTATCGGTGATCATCCCGACCAGCCGGTCGTTGTCGCCGACCGGCATAACGCCGGCATCGAGCCGGCCCATCATGTCTGCCACTTCGCGAATGGATTGTTCCGGATTCGCGATCTGGACGTTCCTCGTCATGCAGTTGCTGACTTTCATGGCAATCTTCCTTCAGGTGCGAGACCCCGCCGCCGGACCGGTATGACCGAGGGAACGAACTCTCCGGCGGTAACGTTCCATCGAATCCGGAGCGGATGGTCCGCGGATGGTTTTTCGCGCGCGTTCGGAAAGCCGGAACGCGAGATGACGGCTGCCTCGTCCGTCTAATCGCGGAAAGGAAGCTGCTGCACCGACCAGGTGTTGCCATCGGGATCGCTGAAGAACACGAACCTGCCCCATGGGAAATCCTGCACGCCGCTGACGTCGACGCCGCGGCCGGCGAGATGAGCATGCGCCTCGTCAATGTCCGGCACGACCAGTTGCAAGCCTCGCATCGACCCCGGGGCGCTGTCGACGATGCCTCTGCCGATGGCGATCGAACAGGCCGAGCCGGGCGGCGTCAGTTGCACGAAACGGATCTCCTCGCTCACCGTGTGGTCGTGATCGAGATGAAAGCCGAGCTTCTCGACATAGAAGGCGATCGCATGATCGATATCCGAAACGGGCACGGGCACCAGTTCGAGTTTCCAATCCATGCAAAAGCCTTCCCCGACATGGTGGCAAACCGATCCCGCCACCGATCAATTGCGGTCGATCAGGACCGGCCGGCCGGTGGCGGACGCTTCCAGAATGACGATCTTCTCGATTTCGCGATCGGTGGCGTCTTTCAGACCCATTTCCCGGGCCATGGCCACCGCGCGCCGCAGCGAAACCAGCTCGGGCGCCGTCGATCTCAAGACGGATTTGAACTCGGACAGGATGGGGCTATCGACGGCAAGCATTGACACCTCCCATGCCAACCTTCCTCGCCTGCCCGATCCAATTACCGTCACGGGTCAGCCAGGGAGTCAATACGGGATCGGTGCCGTCCGGAAATTTGACGAGACGGCGATTTCCAGCCCTTGGGTCGCGCCGTTCCGCCTTCACTCGGCGGCCGGCTTGAACGCCAGCCGCGCCGCCTCGCGGATGCGCCTGTGCTCGCGGAACCGGCCCCATTGCTGGTCGACGAGCACGCCGACAAGGATCACCGTGCCCATCACCGCGAAGTTCAGCGATGACGGGATTCCCAGCAGGTTGACGAGGTTCTGCAATATCTGCAGCAGGATCGTGCCGAGGATCACGCCGACGATCGAGCCCTCGCCGCCGCGCAGCGAGAAGCCGCCCAGCACTGCCGCCGCGATGGCATAGAGCTCGTAGAAATTGGCGTGGCCGGAAGGCTGCACCGAGCGCGTGTACATGGCGAAGAATATAGCGGCGACCGCCGTCAGCGCGGCGCAGATCACATAGGCGGCGATGACCACCAGATCGGTGCGAATGCCGGAGAATTTCGCCGCTTCCTCGTTCTTGCCAACCGCGTAGAGGTAGCGGCCGAACACCGACCGGTGCAGCACGATCCAGGCGATGACCGCCACCACGAGAAGCACGAACACCGAGGTCGGGATGCCGAAGGGCCGCGCGACGAAAAAATCCAGTCCCGGATAGGTGCTGCCGAAGGGGAAGCCGGCGGTGGCATCCGCCGTATAGCCGCGCGCCACGCCGCGATAGATCAGCAGGCCGCACAGCGTCACCACGAAGGGCTGCATGCGCAGTTTTGTGATCAGCAGCCCGTGGGCGAGCCCCATGGCCAGGCCGAGCGCCATGACGATGGCCGCCGCGATCGGCCAGGGAATGCCCATGCGCCCGACCATGTCGACGAACAGCACGCCGAGCAGCGCAATCATCGAGCCGACGGACAGCTCGATGCCGCCGGTGATGATGACGAAACCCTGGGCGATGGAGAACAGGCCAAACAGGCCGATGAGGTTGGCGGTGTTGGCGAGGTTGTTGGCCGACAGGAACAGCGGGTTGCGCAGATAGACGAACAGGCCGACCACCAGGATGAGCACCAGAAGCCCGAGGTCTTTCTTGTTCATGCGCCCGCTCCCGTTTCTTCCACTTCGCGGCCGACGGCCAGCATCAGCACGTTCTCCTCGCTGAAGCGGTCTCGCGTCAGCGTGCCGGAAATGCGCCCCTCATGCATGACCGCGATGCGATCCGACACGCCGATCACCTCCTCCATGTCGGACGAAATCATCAGCACCGCGACGCCCGCGTCGGCAAGCCCGCGCATCAACCTGTAGATCTCGAACTTCGCGCCGATGTCGATGCCGCGCGTCGGCTCGTCGAGGATGATCACCTGCGGGTTCATCGCCAGCCACTTGGCCAGCACCACCTTCTGCTGGTTACCGCCCGACAGCGCACCGGTGCGCACCCCGACGTTCGGCGCGCGGATGTCGAGTTCGGCCTTGCTGCGCTCGGCGCGGCCGGTCTCGGCCTTGGCGAGCACGATGCCGCCGCGCGAATAGGCCGTAAGGTTGGGCAGCGTGATGTTCTCGGCGATCGACAGGTCGAGGACGACGCCGGCGCCCTTGCGGTCTTCCGGCACCAGGAAGATGCCGCGCCGCGCCGCGTCGCTCGCGGTCCCGGTGGCAAGCGGCTTGCCCTCGAAGACGATCTCGCCGCCATAGATCGGATCGATGCCGAATATGGCGCGGGCAAGCTCGCTGCGGCCCGCGCCGACCAGCCCGGCGAGCCCGAGGATCTCGCCGCGATGCAGGTCGAGCGTGACCGGTTGCTTCGGATAGGCGGCGGTCCTGACGTCGCGCGCCGACAGCGCCACTTGGCCGGGCGGGCGCGACGGCGGCGTGTAGACGACCTTGAGCTCGCGCCCGATCATCATCCGGACCAGCTTCTGGTAGGTCACCTCGGTGCGCTCGAGTTTTCCGACGAACTCGCCGTCGCGGAGCACGATCACCCGGTCGCAGGCGCGCTCGATCTCGTGCAGGCGGTGCGAGATGAAGATCACGGCGATGCCTTCGGCCTTCAGCCCGCTTATCACCTCCAGCAGCTTCTCCGTCTCCTGCAGCGGCAGGCTGGATGTCGGCTCGTCGAGGATGATCAGCCGTGCATCATAGCTCAGCGCCTTGGCGATCTCGACGATCTGCTGCTGGGCGAGCGACAGTTTGCGCACAGGCGCCTCCGGCCCGAAATTGGCTCCGAGCCTTTTCAGGATCGGCGCCACCGCGGCGCGCTGACGCTCCCTGTCGACGATGTTGAGGAACCCGTATTTCCGCTGTTCGCGGCCGATGAAGACGTTGGCGGCAACATCGAGATTGTCGAAAAGATTGAGTTCCTGGTGCACGAAGGCGATGCCGGCGCGGATCGACTCGCTGACGGTGAAGGACTGGCTCGCCACGCCGTCGACCTCGATCGTGCCGCCGTCGGGAACGACGACGCCGCCGAGTATCTTCATCAGCGTCGATTTGCCGGCGCCGTTCTCGCCGACGATGCCAATCACCTCGCCCGGGCGCACCTCCAGGTCGAAACCGGCGAGCGCCACGACGCCCGGATAGACTTTTCGCACGCCGCTCAACCGCAGGAACGGCTTTGCGTCGGCAATCGGCGCGGACGGTGTTTGAACAGAACTCATCTGATGCAAGAAAGCCGATCCCTGGCTATTCGTTTTGATGGCTCGCGCCGTCGCTCACGGCCACCATCTTCTCTCCGTTGAAGGCCATCGCGTTCACACATCCAGTTCGCCAGTATATGCATGCGCAGCCGGTTCTGCATCGGCTTTGGCTTCGCCACTTTCGAGGCGGCGGTGAAGTCAGAGTGGGTGCAGAAAATCCTACTCGACTGCACGGGCTGAAACCCGACTGTAAAATGTGTGAATCCGATCGCCGTTCACCGGATCCCAATGACAAGCAAGGCGCGCGACTCTCCCGCTGGATGCCCGGCAGGACAGTCCGCGCAGACAGCCATGGGAATCAACCGCAGCACAGGGCGCGGCGTCAACGCCGCGCCCTGGCTCACGCCTTCCGGATCAGCCGCCGATCTTGGCCTTGAGGTCGGCCGAGAACGCGTCGACATTCTCCTTGTTGATGACGGCGGTCGGCACGATGATCAGGCCGTCGGCCGGGACCATCGACTTGTCGCCGCCGAGATAGGCCGCCATCAGCTTCATGCCCTGGTAGCCCCACTCGAAGGGCTGCTGCACGACGGTCGCCGAGAAGCTTCCCTCCTTGACGGCGCCCAGCGTGACCGGATCCTCGTCGAAGGCCACGACGGTGATCTGGCCGAGCTTGCCGGCGGCCTGCAGCGCTTCATAGATCTTCGGCGGGTTGTAGGAATAGAACCCGACCATGCAGTTGATCTCGGGGTTGGCCACCAGCACGTCGTCGACATTGGTGCGGGCGCGGGCAAAATCCACGTCGTCGCCGCGGACGTCGACCAGCGTGATGCCCTTGCCCTCGATCGCCGTCTTGAAGCCGTTGATGCGCTCCACGGCGTTGTCGGCGCCGAGGAAGCCGACGAAGCCCATGCACTTGCCTTCCTTGCCGCCCATGGCCTTGACCATCTCCTCGCCGGCCTGCACGCCGGCGGCGGTGTTGGACGAGCCGAGATAGGCGATGCGCTTGGACTGCGGCGCGTCGGAGTCGGTGGTGAACAGGGGAACCTGCGCGGCCACCTTGTTGAAGGCGTCGATCGAGTTCTTCGGGTCGGCCGACGAGATCATGATGGCGTCCGTGCCGGCGGCGACGAGGTCGTCCATCAGCGCGTTCTGCAATGCGGCCGTGCCCTGGGCGGGATAGCGGAACTGCAGTTCGTAGCCGTCGCCCAGTTCGCCCTGCGCTTTCTTGACGCCCGCCTCGGCCAGTTTCCAGAAGTCCGAGGACGCGTTGACGACGAAGGCGAGCTGTTTCTTCTCCTGCGCGATTGCCGAACCGGCAAGCAGCAGCCCAGCCGCCGCGGTTGCGGCGAGCAGTAGTTTGAAATTCATAGATGTCTCCTCCTATTATGCCCGGCTGTCGCGGACATGCGGTTTACTTCCAAGCCGTCTGAGCCCCTCCCGGGCAATGGCTGAGCCATCAGGGCATATACTGCTCCAGGCTTTTGCCGATTACCAGCCATTTTGAGGCGCTGCGAACGCGATGAGATTGGTTTGCTTGCGGAATATGAAGGGGCAAAACAGGGCGCCGACGCCACGTGTCGAATTCGGCAGGCCCGACTGTCCTACGCCCGCCGTCGTGACTTCAAGAAGTGGCGCTCGGAAAGTCGAGCCACGCCCGGTCGAGCGATTCGACCAATGGCTGGTAATCGCTGAGCGGAATCTGGTCGAGGCCGTCGCCCCTTGCCAGAAAGGCGCCAAAATGCCGGTCGACAGCGGCGGGATCGGTGATCCTCAGACCCAGCGCGACCAGATCCTCGGCGATGGAGCCCTGGGTCGGCAGATACGCATCGGCGGTGCTGAGCCTTGCATTGGCGGCGGGAAGCCTGATCATGGCGATGCGGGTGACGGAAGGCTGCGCCACCGGACCGATGACCGGGGTTCCGCACATCAGGCCCGCCAGGACGCTGACCGGCGGAGTGGGCGGGAACAGAAAATAGGCGAAGTGGGCGTCGCCTCCCCGTTCGCGCAAATCGAGATGGATCGTCTGCTTTTCTATGGAGACCGAACCTTCAACAGAAAGCCGGCCGGTCGGCAGAACCTCCGCATAGCTCGCCTGAAACCGGTTGGGACCCGAGCCCGGCCTGATCACCAGTTCTCCGCGGACCACCCGGCCGCGAAAATAAGGCGACCATGAATGGGAGTAGCAGGCATAGGTGCCGGCGAGCATGAACCCGCGTTCCGGGCGGGCGGCATGCCCGTTCGGCGGTCCGATGTGCCGTTTCAGCGTTTCGCGGTCGCGGTCGTGGCGCGCGCAGACAGCGTCAAGAAAGTCTTCGGCATCCGATTCGGCGACCCAATTGCCGGACCGGTCGAGATCGAGCAGCCTGGCCCAGTCGGCATAGAGTTGAAGCTCGCGCGGGCTGGCGCGTCCCTGGATCCATTTGTGGGCACGCTCGACGTCGAACGACGTTGTAGGGTTGATACGCCGGAACGCCGCTCCGAGATCCTTGAGCGTGATCGTGCCCAGCAGCGCAGCCGTTACCCGCAGCTTTCGGTCGATGTCCTTGGCCAACGGGCAATCCTCGGCTGTGGAATTTCCAGGCTCATTTTCCTGGAAAAGAAAAAGAATTCCAAGCGTTTTCCGTCCATCGGGGATTGTGGACGCAGCACGTGCCGGGCAGTGCCGTCAGCCGCAGGACTACCCAGGGGGTGTCAGATGTTCACAGCGTGGTAGTGAGGGTGACCGCGAAAGCTTCTTTTAAAGCGTGTCGCATTCAATCGGCCTCATTCTGTCGGAGACGATTTGTGCCAAGACCGAGGGCTTCGTCGCAGGTCGGGCTGGTGGCCCGGAAAAGATGAAGGCCGAAGGATTTGGTCCAAATCGGCCCGGCATAATGAGGCCGATTGGGTGCGACATGCTTTAGCAGGAAATCACTCCCGGCCATGCCGCTAGGCGCTGACGTGCTCCAGCGCGTGACCGTCTCTTGTGGACGGTTCCTTGATAAATTCCAAATGAAACAGCGTGGTCGGATTAAGCACGTTTCCGATTGCCGCAAAATCGACTTCCTGAGCGATCATTTTGATTTTGTTCGCCCTTCTGTTTCCGGAGATGATCGAAAACAGATTGGTGTTGTAATTCATACGCCACGACCACCATGCCGCATTTTCAGCCTGAACCATCCTCTTGTATTTGGGGTCCGGTGTCTTCGCCTGTGGTTCAACCACTCCGGCGGCCACGCGCGCGCCAATTGCTTCAAAGAATTCCACGTCGTCGGCTGTGCGTCTCGCCACCAAGCTGGAGAACGTCTGCCACCCGACCGGCTCCAGGTGAACCAGGGTCACCGCAGCTTTCAGGGCGCCCAGTTGGTCATACAGCAGCGGGCTGATCTCATCGACCTGCTCTATGGAATGGCGCGTAAAGGCCAGAATGTGCCCGCCATAGCCATTCAGGAACGAGACATCGGGCTTCCGGTAGTCAAAACTATGGGCATAATAGTTTATATTCTTGTCGTAGGCGGCCATCTCGGTCGCTGTCTGCTGGCCTTCATCTGTATATTCGGCGCCGTGATAGTCGATCTTGCGGGAGACAGTGGCCCCTAATCCGACGTAAAGCTGAAACAGGTTGGCTGACCAGCCGCTGCCAAACTCAACGATGGCGGCCGTATCGGGACGGATCTGATTCATCAGATATCGGATGGGGCTGATTGCAGTAGCGGTGTATTCCCCGGCGATGACATTTGGATAGTAGAAGCCGCCTTCCAGCGAGTGGGGAACCACATTTAGGATGTTCACTCCGAAGGCTTGGACAAAGTCACGCTTCCGGTAAAAGTGGCATGGGTCTTTTCTACTGATATCGAGCTCACGCAGCCGCGTAAGATGCGCCGAGATATGGTCCTGCGGAAACTTTCGAGCATAGAGCTCGAACTTCTTTCGCACCGAAAGCCAGGCTCGTTCCTGGCTGGTCTTGGTACGGCCCGTCCCGGGGGGCATCGGTCCATCAACCTCCAGTTAGTTCAGACTCCTACTCGGCGGCGGCGGCAAGCGTCTTGAAGTTTGGATCGTAGTGGGCCTCCTTGAAGGCCTTCACGATTTTCGAAACGACCCAGTTTGCAACATGCCTTCCATCATCCTCCCGGAAGCTGACCGGCGAATTTGCCATCACAATCTCATAGGAAGGGAAGTACACGACATTCTCGTATTTGCGGGCGAGTGCCCCCAGGACGGTGCGCAGCAGGCTTTTGCCCTCGGTGTTTGCCGTGATGATGTCGTCTTCTCCAAATGTCCTGGCAAGTCCGACGGGTGAAACCGTAACGACAATCCGTGCGTCGGGGTTGATCCCGGTGATGATTTCGACAACGCGGCTCATGTTGTCGAGGTTCTCCTCGTAGGTCGACATGTGGAACTCCGTTTCCTCCTCGCCTACGCCGCCCGCATACCCCGGCTTCTGGCATGCCATGAGGCCGGTCTTCTTGTTCCGGAAGACCTCGGCCATCCCGAGCGTGATAAAGAAAACGGACGCCTGACGAATGCTTTCGTCGATCGCTCGGTCAAGGTGGCGAACGGCCGCCATCAGAGACTCGGGGGTCCTGCCGAAAACGGCACGCCGATAGGGATCCTGATACATCGCTTCGCCACCCCAGAACTTGTCACGGGGGTGCACCCAGAAGTCGTCGTCGGCCTGACGCCACACGCCGATGTGACGCTCGAACTCCTGGCGGATGGTGAAGGAATTGTAATAGTTCATGTGAGGGCGCGAAGGCAGGTTGTCGATCCTGTAGTTCTCCGCGGCCATTGGGATGCCCCCCACATATGGCCCGACATTGACGCGTTCCGCAGTCAGAGCAATCCGGATTCTCTCGGCGAAACAGCTTCCGATGGTGTAGACGATGTCGTCGGGGCCGAAGATCGGCGCCTTTTTCACCGTAAGAAGCTTGTTCGTAAAGTGCGACGACCAGCGTGGGTTCGGCTTGTCCCGGACCACAATCTTCTTGATCGGAGCGGCAGCGGGTATCGGCTCGTCAAATATTGGCGCCGCGTTCTGGTCGTCGTCGTCGTCGCTCATCGGAAGTTTCTCCGTTCGATCAGCTAGATCAAGTTCTGCATGAAACGCACGCCGGAGCGCTTGGCATATTTTCGAACCAGCACAGCAGCCTTTTCCATGTCCTTGCTGTTCGATGTCTGAACAAGCTCGATCTTGTGGTCCGATTTCGCCAGCGGGCGACCGAACAGCGAGTTGGCATATTGGACCTGTGCCATGATGCGATGACCGGCCTCGGGCCTGAGACCCTTGTGGAGCGCGCTGGTGTCCACCAGGAAAACGGTGCCAGCCTTCCCGCCGATGCGAACCTCCCTGGCGTCAAGCTCGTGCCGAGCGATGGTCTCGTCCGAATGACGTCCATCGGCCCACAATGGAGCCGGCCGGGAGCGATGCGAGCCGCTGATGAGCGTGTGAGGGCCACTCTTTTCATCGACATCCGTCAAATACACAAAAACTTTCACAAAGCCGAGCCTGTGCATGTCATGATGATAAAGTTGCGCGTTGTCCGAGAGTTCCTTCGCGGTCTTGGGCTTTGCCGAGGAACTGATGAAGCAGATCGGTGTGTTGAAGATCGGCGGCAGGCCTAGGTAGGTTTGCACGATCGACAGAAGGAGCGGATCGGCGGAAATCTTGTACATCTCCTCGAACGTCGTGAGCCATTTTGAGTCGCCCTTCAGCAGGCCGGGTGCCCCTTCTTTGCCTTGCAGCATGGCCTCGACAGCAGGCCCGTGATAATGCTCCATCCTCTTGAGGATCCTCGCCTTGAGGCTCTCGACGGTCGCTTCAGGGACGCGGAATTTGCTGATCCAGTATCCGTGCTCCTCAAGATGCCTTGCCGCGCCCTGGATGATCTTTTCCCACGCGCCGGCGTTGACGTCTTCCCCATCCTCACCATTCGCCATGGTGACGAGCGTGTCCGCCCCGTCGCCTTTCTCACCGGTGACGTAGCCGCCGAACATGGTCTGGGACATGTCGTATTCGGCATTCCTGGTATGGAATGAAAGTATATCCGAGAAGACCTTGTTACTCTTCCCGCGGGTCTCCGAGTAAGCGGCTCGGATGTGAAGGTACGCCTCCTGATCGTTGCGGCCAGTCCTGACGTAATTTTCCCACCCGCCAACTATTCTTCGAGATCGCCAGTTTGGCTCTAGGTAATCTCCCAGATTTCTTTTCAGATCATCAACCGTGATCTGCTCGAGCTGAATAGATGTGTCTCTCGCTTCGAGTAAAATTCTGTCGTCGGAGATATCCATGGCAGGCCTCTATCAATCCCTTTTCGATATTGAACTGTATCCCCTGTTGATCTCCTAAAACTTGCACTGATTATAGTGGCGCATGATGGCCAGATGCACGATACCGGCTCCGCCGCAACGGCAGGGCCTCGGGTTAAAACGCCAATGCAGCCACGCGCGATTTCCAGCGTTGCATCAGCATTGCCCGCACAACAGCGATGACGCCTTGCGCGCCATTCGCTGCAAACAGGCGCACGACATTCTGCTATCCGTCGCCAGCTTCGCCTTGCGCGTATGTGACCCTTTCGCGGGACCCGTGAGAAGTCCAATCCGCATTGGATCTCACATACATACCCAGCGGCAAGCCGAGGCGCCGGAACAAGATCGGCGGTCGCCTCCATCAATTTGGCTGAGATACCTATCCTGTTGCCGGACAAAAATCAACTTCGTGCCAGAGGGGCAACTGCAATCGAACTGGTTTCGGCAGTGTTGCGCTTAGTGTAGCCGGAGCACCAGGATCGATCATTTCTCTTCTTGCGCGGCTATCAACGGCATCGGCGCCTGCGCCGTCATCGGCGCGAAGCTGCCTGTTTCCTCCGCCGGCACCGGCGCCACCTTCAGCACGCGCCAGAAGACGAAGCCGGCGAAAGCCGCGGCAATGGCGATCGCCACATAGATGAAACTCTGCGTGCCGTAGAGTGCGGTCAGCACCGTGCCGAGGCCCGGCGCGATGAAACCCGCCACCGACCATGCGAACAGCATGGTGCTGGACAGTGTCACCAGATCGCCCTTTTGGGCGCGGTCGTTGCCGTGGGCGCTGGACAGCGAATAGATCGAATCCGACGCGCCGCTCCAGACGACGTAGATGACGATGATGGTGAGCAGCGCGCCGCCGTCGAAGCGGATCGCCACCACGCCCATGACCGCCACCAAAAGGGCAGCGGCGATCAGCACATAGCGGCGGTCGGTGCGGTCGGAGATCCAGCCGAGCGGGAACTGGAACATCAGAGTACCCAGCGGCATCGCCGACATCAGCGTCGCCACTTGGCTCTGCGAATAGCCTTTTGCCGTCGCATGGATCGGCGCGAAGCCGGCGATCATCATAGACAGGCCGCCGACCGCCAGCATGCCGGCGATGCCCACCGGCGAGATGCGCCAGGCCTTTCGCCACGCCACCGAAGCGCCCTGCGGCGCGGGCGGCTGCGCCAGATTGGTCAGCCCGACCGGCAGGATCGACAGGGCGGTGAAGATGATGCCGAAGATCGGCGCGTCCGGTGTCGCGAGGTCGGCGAAACCGAGCAGGAAGGCGCCGGTGCCCAGCCCTACCACATAGGCGACATAGAAGATCGCCATCACCCGGCCGCGTATGGCGTTGGCGACCGCGTCGTTCAGCCAGCTCTGCGCGACGATGAACAGGCCGGATATGGCGATGCCGTAGAGCGCGCGCGCAAAAATCCATACTGGCGCGTCGACCTCGATCGCCACCAGCGCGTTGGCCAGCACGATCAGGCCGGAAAACAGCAGATAGCTGCGCGCATGGCCGACGCGGCGCACCAGCGGCCCGGTCAAGAGGCAGCCGAGCAGCCCGCCCGCCGACAGGCCAGTCAGGATCGACCCGGCCCAGGTCGGCGCGAACCCCTCCATGCCGAGTTTTACCGGGATGTAGGCAAACAGCAGCCCGTTGCCGACCGCCACCAGCGCCATCGACACGATGATCGAGGCGACGGCGAGCATCGGCGCGGGGTTCTTGTCCCCTGCCTCGGCGGGGTTTTTATCCCCCGCCTCGACCGCTGCACTGGAACTCGCCAAAACATCTCCCATCGCCCGAAGATGCCGCGCCGCCGGACCGGGCGCGGCGTCAAAAACGACATCGCCCGGACATGTCCGGTCGGTCGGAGCGATTTTCGGCCGGTCGCCGGGCAGGGGCATGAAAGACGGCCGTGGGTCACTTCAACGAGGTACAATGTCCGGCTTGTCGGCGCGTTTCCTCCTGACACTCCATGCAAGCATTTGATTTCGCGCCTTCTTCCAAGCATGACATGGCGCGCGTTGGCATCCGCCACTGTTGTTTTTCCTTGGATTTTCGGGATGGTGTCGCGGCCCGATGGCAGGAAGGCGTGCGACCACGCGGATGTCAGCGGTTGGTCCGCGAAGTCAATCGCTGTACGAAAAACGCTCCGCGGCACAGGGACCGCGGAGCGCCCGGATGCACGGGCGTGAAAAGCCGGAAACGGTCCGCGCACCCAACAGCCTGGGACGGTATTGTTTCCGGCTATCGCTATGACCGCCGTTCCTTACATCTTCGGCAGCAAAACCTTGTCGATGACGTGGATCACGCCGTTCGACTGCTCGACATTGGCGATCGTCACGTTGGCGACGTTGCCGTTCTCGTCCTCGATCGTGATCTTGTCGCCGCTGTACTTCGCCGTCCAGGTGCAGCCGCCGACGGTCTTGACCGGATGCGCGCCCTTGTCGTCGTCGACCATCTTCATGATATCGCTCGACAAAGCCTTGGCGGCGACGACATGGCAGGTCAGGATCTTGGTCAGCTTGTCCTTGTTCTCGGGCTTCAGCAGCGTCTCGACCGTGCCGGCCGGCAGCGCCGCAAAGGCCTCGTTGGTCGGCGCGAGCACGGTGAACGGACCGGCGCCCTGCAAGGTCTCGACAAGGCCGGCGGCCTTCACGGCGGCGACCAGCGTGGTGTGGTCCTTCGAGTTGACGGCGTTCTCGACGATGTTCTTGTCGGCATACATAGGCGCGCCGCCGACCATCGGGTTGCCGGCATAGGCGAGCGTTGCGGCGGACAAAGCGAGAGCGCCGGCGACGAGTGCAGTGAACTTGCGCATTTCAGGTTCTCCTTGGCTTGTTCCCGTTTCTCGGGGGCAGCAGAAGACACGCGCCCGGTTGCACATAAGTTTCAGATTTTTTTGAGTTTTTTGGCGCGGCGCACGATCCATAAGAACCAGATACGAGGGGCGGCGGCGCAAAGTTTCAGCGCCGCCGGGATTTGAGTCAGCGGTCCCGCATTTCAGCCGGAATCGGACAAACGGCGGCGATTGCCGGTTTCAACCATTCGTACCGGGCCTTACCATCCTGCCGGTAGCCTCTCCTCATTTCGCCGATTGGATCACGCATTTTCAAAGTCGGCTTTTTCGCGTACACTCAGGAGAATTTTCCGCAGGGCGGCGATTTTTCGCTCTCTTCTTCGGATAGGTCATGCTCCACGTTATTCTACCTCGCCGGAGCACTTCACTACCGGTACGGCATGGTTCCTAGGGTCTCCGCACTCGCTTCGCTCCTGCTCCGCCCTAGGATGACGAACGCGTCGGCCGTTTCCGCCAATCGCCAACGCCGGCGATTTGCCTCGAAGCCCCGCGCCTTCGTCATCCTAGGGCGGAGCACGAGCGAAGCGAGTGCGGAGACCCTGGGAACCATGCCGTACCGGTGGCGAAGCACTCCAGCGGTCCCGAAAAAGCGCGGCACGGCGACCCGAAAACGGGGATGAAAGACCGCCGCCAGACAGAAAATTTTCCCGGACGGTGGACGGCGAGGCCCGCCAACCCATTGTTTTTGCTTCGCACGCCTTCGCCCGCCCGACGCACAAAACGCCGTCCAACAAGATTCTCATCCCCCTCCCCAAAACCTGCCTCATACTTGCAGCCGGTTCCCGTGCGGGGACGGAAGGAGGCGGCATTGGACTTCGGAGACGCAAGTGCAACGATCGAGGGATACCGGCAGGCGCTGAAGCATATCCTGTTGATGCTTATCGGCATGGCCGAGATGGGGTTCGGCAGGCCGCTGTCGCTGGTGCTCCAGGAGGCCGCGGTTGCCCCGAGGCCGGGACGGGCGGGAAAGACGGGGCGGAACAAACCGTCTCCGGCACTCTGCCTGCCACGCCATCTCTACCGCGCCATTCTTCTGCTCTTGCGTCCGGCCGAATCCGCCGCGCGTCGGCTGATCATCGCGGCAGCGCAAGGCATCGTGGTGACGCTGCCGCCGTTTCGCCCGCGCAAGCCGAAGCCAAAGATATCCGACACGGTGGCCGCCATGCGCCGCCTCGGCCTTGCCGTCACCCTGTCGAGAGAAGACTTTGCCCGCTATGAAGCCGAACGGAAAGTCGCCGAACGGCGCGCCGCCAGGCCGCGTGGACAAAACCTTTCGCTGCTCGATGCGCTCAAGAATCCGTTCCGCATCCGCCGCAACTATGTTCCCGCGCGTGCCGTGCCGCGCATCCGGTCGCTCGACGACGACGCGCCACGCATCCCCCTGCCGCCGCCGCCGTCGCATGACGATCCGATCAATGCGGCAAAGCTGACGCTCAGGCTGGACGCGCTGGGTCAGGCACTCGACGATCTTCCCGGCCAGGCGCAACGTTTCGCCCGCTGGAAGGCGCGCAACGACGCAAGCCTTGCACGCGACAAAGCGGCTCGCGACGCGGCGGCAGCGCAGGGCAAGCCTGGTCCGGTGCGCTTCCGGCGTTTTTCGCCGCTGCGGCGCGGGCGGCCGCCCGGCGGAAGATTGCCGCGCTTCGACCCGGATGCTCCGAAACGCAAGAACATCCGCGAGGTCGATGAGATCTTGGCACATGCCAATGCGATGGCGTACTACGCGCTGGAGCCGCCGAGGCGGGATACGTCATGACGGCGCCGGCAGGACCGGCGGTTCTCGAAAAGCAAAATATCTCAATGATTTAATGGCCAGCCGGAAAAGTCCGGGCGTGGCGGCGAAGATGGCTGCCTACAGGGGACAGTTTACTTTTTTCCGCACAAGGGCGCAGCCGCTTCAAGGCTGGCTCAGGCGGAAAAAAGTAAACTGTCCCCGGCGTTTGCGCCGGCCCGGCCACGACGGGACTGTGGGGCGAAGAACACCGGCGCAAATCCGAGCTGACTACCAGTCCCAAGGCAACGGGCTCAAAGCCGGAAGAGATCGCCCACCGAGATCACCGGCCCGGTCGGCAGGCCCGTCGGCGAGCCGCCGGCCGGCTCCAGGCTGATGGCGAGTTTTGCGCCGACGCCCAACTTGACGGCGGAAGCGGGATCGACGGGAAGACGGACCGATGGACCGGAGGGAATGACGCCCATCGACACCGGCGCATTCGAGCCCTCGATCATCCACAGTTGAAAATCCTTGCCGGCGGCCCTTTCGCCGGAGACATGGCTGAGACCGACTTCGCCGGCCGCCGGATCGTAGACGGCGAGATAACGCACGTCGCTGCCCTCGGCGGCAAGCGAAGCGACCAGTTGCTCCCGCGGCGCCCCGGCCGGGGGACGCATATAGGGGATCGCCACCGCAAGCAGCAGGGCGGCGACCGCTGTCGCGGTCAGGCCGCGCCAGAATGTCAGGCTGGACCAGAAGGACGGCTTCTCCGCCGCGGCCGGCTGCCGCGAAAACAGCCGCCGGTCGAGCGCCGCCTTGACCGAGGCCGGCGGCTCGACGGGCACATAGGCCGACGCCATCGGCGCAAAATGACCTTCCCAGCGCTCGACCGCGCGCGAAAAATCCGGCTCGGCCTCGATCCGGCGCGCCGCCGCGGCGCGCTCCTCGGCCGGCAGCACGCCAAGCACGAATTCGGCGGCGAGCAGATCGTCGCCGCCTTCATCCGGCCTATGATCGTCGGCGATGCTCATCGCTCAAGACATTCCCTCAGTTTCAGCAGGCTGCGGCGCAGCCAGGTTCGCATGGTGTTCAGCGGCACGCGATAGCGCTCCGCCAGTTCGGCATAACTTTCGCCGCGCAGATAGGCGCCGCGCACGGCCTCGGCCCGGTCCTTTTCCAGTTCGTCGAGGCACGAATATATGCGCTTGCTCTCGCCGCCCGCCGCGACCATGGCCTCCGGCCCCGGCGCCGGATCGGCGATGTCGAGCGCCTCGCCTATGTCGACCGAAGCCTGCCGTCGCTGGCGAACGCGGTCGATCGCATGATTGCGCGCCACCGCCACCAGCCACGAAATCGGGCTCAGGTCGGAAATGGCGAAGCGGTCGGCCTTCATCCAGATTTTTACGAACACTTCCTGCAACGCCTCCTCGGCTTCTGCCCGGTCGTTCAAGACACGCAGGCACACGCCGAAGAGTTTCGCGCTGGTATGGCGGTAGAGCAGGTCGAAGGCCGCGCGGTCCTTCATCGAAGTGCGCACGATCAGTTTTGTAATATCCTGCGGCGCCGGCGCCCCGTTCTGGGGCTGACGGCCGGTCGGAAAGGCTGAGGTCCTCGGTTCCATGCCTGGGAAGGATTACCACGAATTGAAGCGGCCTTCAGCATGATCCGCTCCCGGACCGGACCATGCAGGCCGCCAGTTGTTGCTAGAAATACGCTGGGCTGGCCGCGCCGGATTTGTCGTCGGACGAATTTCGATCCGGCTGGGTGGAAAATTCTCCGCCCGCGCTTTCCGGGGTCTCGCCCTTGTGCGGCATCGGCCGGCGGGCCATCTATCCGCCAGACCTCCGGACGTGGGACATCGCGATGCTCGCCGGCCAACTCGCCCTCATCGTCGCCGCCATCTTCGCCGGCGCGGCGGTCTACATAAACGCCGTGGAGCAGCCGGCCCGCCTCGGCCTCGACGACCTCGCGGCGCTCGCGCAGTGGAAACCTGCCTACAAGCGCGGGTTTGTCATGCAGGCGTCGCTGGCGATTTTCGGCTTCCTGCTCGGCCTTCTCGCCTGGTGGCAGACGGGCTTCTGGCTATGGCTCGCCGGCGCCGTTGTGCTCGTCGCCAACTGGCCCTTTACGCTGATCGTCATCATGCCGACCAATAAAATACTCATGGCGACCGATCCGTCTCAGGCTGGTCCGGAAAGCCGCGCGCTGCTGATAAAATGGGCCGGCCTGCACGCCGTGCGCACCGTGCTCGGCTTCGCCGCGACTGTCATCTTCCTGCTGGCTTCGCTGCGTTAAGTCAGCCCGAGCAAACACCACTCCGCAACGTGCAAGCGGGCCGACAGCGGCATTTGCCCGCCACCTTCTTTCCCGCTAAGACGCCCGCCGAATCAGCGCTTTCCCGAGGGATTTTCACGACCATGGACATCACCGAAACCGCCGCCGCCCAGGCTGCCCTGCTCTCCAGCGCCTTGCCCTACATGCAGCGCTACGAGAACAAGACCGTGGTGGTGAAATATGGCGGCCACGCCATGGGCAATCAGGCGCTCGGCCAGGCGTTTGCCCGCGACATCGCGCTCCTGAAACAGTCGGGCGTCAACCCGATCGTCGTCCATGGCGGCGGCCCGCAGATCGGCGCCATGCTGACCAAGATGGGCATCGAATCGAAGTTCGAGGGCGGCCTGCGCGTCACCGACCAGAAGACGGTCGAGATCGTCGAGATGGTTCTGGCCGGCTCGATCAACAAGGAGATCGTGGCGCTGATCAATGCCGAGGGCGAATGGGCGATCGGGCTCTGCGGCAAGGACGGCAACATGGTATTCGCCGAGAAGGCCAAGAAGACCGTCACCGATCCCGACTCCAACATCGAGCGCGTACTCGATCTCGGCTTCGTTGGCGAACCCGTCGAGGTCGACCGCACCCTGCTCGACCTGCTCGCCCGCTCCGAGATGATCCCGGTGCTGGCGCCGGTGGCGCCCGGCCGCGACGGCCACACCTACAACATCAACGCCGACACCTTTGCCGGCGCCATCGCCGGCGCGCTGGAGGCCAAACGCCTGCTGTTCCTGACCGACGTTCCCGGCGTGCTCGACGCCGACAAGAAACTGATCGACGAACTTTCGGTGGCCGAGGCCAAGGCCCTGATCAAGGACGGGACCATCTCCGGCGGCATGATCCCCAAGGTCGAGACCTGCATCGAGGCGATCGAGCGTGGCGTCGAGGGCGTCGTCATTTTGAACGGCAAGACGCCGCACGCGGTGCTTTTGGAACTGTTCACCGAGCATGGCGCGGGTACGCTGATCGTGCCGTAGGGGACGCATGTATGCCGGTGGTATTTCGTCACCAGGACTTTCGTTTCTATTTCTTCTCGAACGAAGGCAATCCGCGCGAACCGCCGCACGTGCATGTGCTCAAGGATGGCATTGACGCCAAGTTTTGGCTGAGGCCTGATGTTGTGGTAGCGTACAATGATGGCTTCGATGCCCGAACGCTCCGGGAATTGACGGAGATAATCGAGCGCAGACGCAACGAAATCGAGCGGGCTTGGAATGACTTCTTTGGTTAAGGCCACCAGGGTGACTTTCGATCAGGACAGCATGTGGGTGAGCCTGTCCGACGGCCGTACCTTGAGCGTGCCTCTCGCCTGGTTCCCACGGCTTTTGCACGCTTCTCCAGCCGAACTTCAAGAAGTATCGATCAGCAGCCGTGGGCTTCACTGGGAGGCGCTGGATGAAGATATCTCCATTGCCGGTCTGCTCGCCGGACGCGGCGATCAAGGGCGGCCGATGACAAAGGCGGCGGCGGAGTAGGTTCGGGCTCGTTCAAGCGGCATGATCCCCAAGGTTGAGACCTGCATCGAGGCGGCGCTGCTGGAACTCTTCACCCAGCATGGCGCCGGCACGCTGATCGTGCCGTGACCGGTCACAAGGCTCCGCTCATCATCGCTGCCGTGGCAGCCCTGCTTTGCAGCACGGCCACTTCCCCGGCGCAGCAACGCGCCTGCGGAAGCCGCGAGCCGATCAACACGCTGGCCGAACTCTGGCCGGCGCTCTATGCCTGCTGGTCGCCACCTGCCGGCACCCAAGGCAAGGAGCTGACGCTGACCTTTTCCGTCCGCCGCGACGGAACGCTGATCGGCAAGCCGCGCGCCACCTATTCCAAGCTGCAAGGCAGCAGCGACCTCGACCGCGCCTTCGTGACCTCGGTGCTGCAGGCCCTCGACAAGACCCTGCCCCTGCCGATCACCGAGAGTTTTGGCGGCGTCATCGCCGGACGGCCGATGGTGCTGCGGTTCGCCGTGCCGGCTGGGCCGGAACTCTGACCGCCGGAAGCGGCGCACCGCATTCGGAAGCGCTGTTCACCACCGATACTTCGGGGCTCCGCTCGGGTTTGCGAGCCTTGCCACGATCGCGCCGAGACAACCATCGACTCTTCCTCCCGATCCTGCGGGGCTCCCCAGAATTCCGCCAGGCTCGGTCCGCCGGTGATGCGTCGGTCGCGCGCGAAAAAATCCCAGACTTCATGAAACCAGACACGCCGGCCCATCTTCGTGTACCAGCGCATCGAGTGCCGCTGCTCGGGGTCGGGATGGAGCAGGATGCGCGCCAGCGCCTTCGGCCTGGATTGCACCATCACCTCGATCAGCTTGACGCCGAGGAACAGTATCCACGGCTTCAACCGGCTCATTTCAAGCACCTGGTGCTTGTAGTCCCAGAGGCGTGCGTCGGTCTGGATCACCGTCCTGTCCCGCGCGATGCGGAACAACGGCGTCCAGCGGTGTGGCGTCACGTAGAGCGCCTGGATCTGATCGGGGTCGTAGGCGAGCAACTGCCGGAAACCGCGCCACAGGTCGGAAAACCCTTCGTCCTCGAAGCCGACCACCCAGGTGGCCATCGACAATATGCCATGCTTGCGCAACAGGCGGATCGCCTCGCGGTCGGATTTCGTGCTGGCGCCCTTCCTGATCAGCGAGAGCGTCTGCTCGTCGGTGTTCTCCATGCCGAGCAGCCAGCGGATGACGCCGGCCCTGCGGTAGAGATGCAGCGAATCGGCATCGCGCACGATGTCGTCGGCGCGGGTCGATCCCACGATCAGCACCGGCACGTTTTCGGCGATCATCGCGTCGAGGAAGGCGCGCCAGGCCTTTTTCGACGAGGTGGGGTTCTCGTCGGCGAGGTTGACCAGTTCGACGCCGTGCTCGCGATGCAGGCGCGCGATCTCCTTCGCGAACAGTTTTGGGTCGCGATGCCGCCAGCGCGTCCAGAAACCGCGCTGGCCGCAATAGTTGCAGAGATGCGGGCAGCCGCGCGAGAACTGCATGACCATGGCGCGCTTGCCGCCCCAGTAGCTGTAGCGGGCATGGTCGATCAGTTCCCAGCCGACGCGAAAATCGTCGAGATTGGCGATGGTGCGCGCCGGCCGCGTCGCGAAAGGCCGGCCGAGATCGTCGCGGTAGGCGATGCGCTCGACCGACGACAGCGGCTTTCGCCAGGCAAGCGCCGCCACAAGCGCTACGATGGTCGCCTCGCCCTCGCCGCGCACGAGGATATCGAAGGCGTCGGTCGCGGCGAGGATGTCGCGCCAGTGGTAGGTCGGGAACACGCCGCCATAGACGACCAGCGTCTCCGGCGCGACCGCCTTCAGCATCCGCGCGATCGACAGTGCCGTCGGATGCGCGGAGGTCGAGCCGGAATGGCCGATCAGCACGAGATCCGGGCCGTTGCGCAAGGCGTCCGAGACGAGGGCGTCCAGCGTCATTGGCCCGAATTCGGCGTCGACCAGCCGCACCTGGTGCCCAGCGTCGATCAGCGGGCCACCCAGGCAGAGCAGGCCGAGTGGCGGCAGATGATCATCAGGGATACGGCTGCCGATCGCCGTGTGCGGCGGGTTGACGAGAACGATCCGCATGTCCGGGTCTCCAGCTTTCCCGGCACAGGGCTAGGCTGGGAAGTGGACCGGCGGTTGGCTGGAACAAGGCGGGCTGGGGCGCGTGATCAGCAAAGATTGTGCAGAGGCTGCCGGACGCACGCCGGCGCCGCGGAAATCACTCAGCCGTCAGGTCGCTCCGCGTCGGGACGGCAGCGTCCTTGCTCTTGCCGGTCAGGCGCAGCGGCGCTGCTTCCGCCTGGAGCACTTCCGTTCGCCGGTCATAGTCCGGCGCGATGGTTCCGAAGACACGGTCCCAGAACGAAAAGTAGTTTCCAAAGTTGTAGCGGAATTCCGAATGGTGCTGGTCGTGGAAGAACACGCACAGCATCGGCGACGGAAACCGCGCGGTCGGCGAGGCGAAATATTCGAAGCCGGCATGGCCGAAGGTGCCGTTGATCTGGTCGTAGGCCCGGTTGGCGAGAATGATCAGCGGCGGGAACGGTATGATGAAGACCATCAGCGTGTGATGCGCCTGCGACAGTGCGGTATCCACCACAGTCATCGAGTCATGGCTCCATGCCGTCGGCGCAACGCTGCGATGATGCCAGGCGTGGTGCCGGTAAAAGAGTTTTGTGTGCAGCAGGCGGTGCGCCGCATAGAACCAGAGGTCGGATATGACCATGCACAAAAAGAACAGCGGCAGCGCATTCCACCAGGTGAGCGCCCAGGGGGCCGGCGCCCAGCCCATGTGCTGCGAGAACAGGCCGAGCGAGACGGAGGTCGAGGTGACGAGGATCGAGACCATGCTCTGGCGGATTTCGGCCCACATGCGCTTCTCGCCGCGGCGGGTCTTCTGGATGCGCCGGTCGGGATTGCGGCCGTTGAGCCATGTGATGCCGAGACCATAGAGGAAATACAGCGCCAGCGTCACGCCATAGACCGCCGCAAGCAGGGTCAGGAACGTCAGCAGAGGGTCGAGGAATGCAGTCATCGGCTCCGCGTCGGTTCCCCTGATCAGCGAGTTTCAAACGCCTACCACAACTTCCAACTGCGGCAAACTTGGCCGAAAGCCGCGGCCCGCGCATGCAGACTGCGAAAGCGGTGGAAACGGCCGGAGCAATCGCGCTATAGGCCCCGCATCGCGGCCAGATCGGCCACACTCAAGATCGAAGCGACCGGTCCTCGCGACACGGGAGCCATGGGAAGGAACCCAATCATGACTGTCAAACAGGAAACGCAGGAGCTTCTCGGACGCATGGGCGTTGCGGCGGACCGTCTCTCGGGCGGCGACCTCATCGTCCGCAGCCCGGTGACCGGCGAGGAGATCGCGGCGCTGAAGAGCATTTCGGCTGCCGATGCGGCAAACGCGATAGAGGCCGCCGACGCGGCCTTTCGCGACTGGCGCAACGTGCCGGCGCCGAAGCGCGGCGAGCTGGTGCGCCTGCTCGGCGAGGAATTGCGCGCCCACAAGGCCGATCTCGGCCGGCTGGTCTCGATCGAGGTCGGAAAAATCCCGTCCGAAGGTCTCGGCGAAGTCCAGGAGATGATCGACATATGCGACTTCGCGGTCGGGCTGTCGCGCCAACTCTACGGCCTCACCATCGCCACCGAGCGCCCCGGCCACCGCATGATGGAGACCTGGCATCCGCTCGGCGTCGTCGGCGTCATCTCCGCCTTCAATTTTCCGGTCGCGGTGTGGTCGTGGAATGCGGCGCTTGCCTTCGTCTGCGGCAATTCGGTCGTGTGGAAGCCTTCGGAAAAAACGCCGCTGACGGCGCTGGCCTGCGAGGCGATCTTCGCCCGCGCCGTTGTCCGCTTCGGCGGCGCGCCGGAGGGGCTGCTGAAGGTGCTGATCGGCGATCGCGCCGTTGGCGAGGTTCTGGTAGACCATCCCAAGGTGCCGCTGGTGTCGGCGACCGGCTCGACGCGCATGGGCCGCGACGTCGGCCCGCGGCTGGCAAAACGTTTCGCCCGCGCCATCCTCGAACTCGGCGGCAACAATGCCGGCATCGTCTGCCCGTCGGCCGATCTCGACATGGCAGTGCGCGCCATCGCCTTCGGCGCCATGGGCACCGCCGGCCAGCGCTGCACGTCGCTGCGCCGCCTGTTCGTGCATGAAAGCGTCTACGACACGCTCGTGCCGCGCCTGAGGAAGGCCTATGAGAGCGTCTCGGTCGGCAGCCCGCTGGAGACATCGGCGCTTGTCGGCCCGCTGATCGACAAGGCGGCTTTTTCCGGCATGCAAAAGGCGCTGGACGCGGCGAAAGCCGAGGGCGGCAAGATCACTGGCGGCGTCCGCGTCGAGAACGGCCACGCCGACGCCTATTACGTCCGCCCGGCGCTGGTCGAGATGCCGAAGCAGGCCGGGCCGGTGCTGGAGGAAACCTTCGCGCCGATCCTCTATGTGATGAAGTATTCCGACTTCGACGCCGCGCTGGCCGACCACAACGCCGTCGGCGCCGGCCTGTCGTCGTCGATCTTCACCCGCGACCTGATGGAATCCGAGCGCTTCCTGTCGGTCGAAGGCTCGGATTGCGGCATTGCCAACGTCAACATCGGCACGTCGGGCGCCGAGATCGGCGGCGCGTTCGGCGGCGAGAAGGAGACCGGCGGCGGCCGCGAGAGCGGTTCGGACGCCTGGAAAGCCTATATGCGCCGCACCACCAACACGGTGAATTATTCCAAGGCACTGCCGCTGGCGCAGGGCGTGTCTTTCGACATCGACTGAGCGCCGGCTGTCAGGCGACGCCGACAACCCGGTCGCCGCCAATCCACACGCGGCGGACATCGAGGCCGTCCGAAAGCGCCACTATGTCGGCACGCGAGCCCGCAACAAGCCGGCCGTGGCGAGAAAACCCCATCGCCTCGGCCGGATAAAGCGAGGCCATGCGCAGTGCCTCGCCGAGCTCCAGCCCGATCTTGCGATGCATGAAGCGTACTGCAGAGATCATGTCGAGATCGGCACCGGCCAGCGTACCGTCGGCCAGAGTCAGCCGGCCGTTCTCGCGGCGGATGGTGCGGCCGTTCAGCGTGAAGGATTGCATGTCCGTGCCGATGGTCGACATGGCGTCGGTGACGAGGAAGATTTTCGCCGGGCCGATCTTGGCCCGCATTGCTATGCCGATCGTCGCCGGGTCGACATGGATGCCGTCGGCGATCAGCCCGGCCCATAGGCCGCCATTGTCTATCACAGCGCCGGCCAGCCCGGCCTCGCGGTTGCCGATCTGGCTCATGGCGTTGAACAGGTGCGTGGCCATCGTCGCGCCAACCGCGGCGCAAGCCGTGGCGGTGGCGTAGGTCGTGTCGGAATGGCCGAGGCTGACGACCACGCCCGCTTTCGCCAGCGCCGTCATCCGCTCCGGCGTCACCGATTCCGGCGCGACGGTGGTCAGCAACGCCGGCAGGCGATTTCGCGTCTCGATCAGGAACGCTTGATCGGCATCCTCCATGGTGCGGATCAGCTTCGGATCGTGGGCACCCTTGCGCGCCAGCGACAGATGCGGGCCTTCCAGATGCAGACCGGCGAAACCGGGCACCTTGGCCGCAGCCGCCGCCACGCCTGCCGCGACGGTTCGCGCGGTGATTTCCGGCGTGTCGGTGATCAAGGTCGGCAGCAGCGCGGTGGTGCCGAACGGCGCGTGGGCGGCACAGATGGTGCGGATTGCCTCGATATCCTGACGGTCGTTCAGCATCACGCCGCCGCCGCCATTGACCTGCAGGTCGACGAAACCCGGCACCAGCATGCCATCACACTCGGCAACAGTCACTTCGGAGGGGATTTCGCGACGCGGCACGATCGCCTCGACGGCGTCGCCGCGCACCAGAACGGCGGCATCGCGATGCCAGATCACCCCATCGAAAATCCGCGGGGCGGAAAGCGCGAAAGACGACATCAGCGGGTTTCCGTGACCTTGCGCAAATTGCGCGGCTCGTCGGGATTGAGGCCGCGATGCCGGGCGAACGCCTCCACGAAAGCGTAGAAGGATACGATCAGCGGCAGCGGGTCGGTCAGCGGATGGCCGGTCGCCACATGCGGCAGGCGACGCGCCTGGCCGGTACGCAGCGATGTCGCGAAAGCCGCCGCGCCCTTCGCCGCCAAAGCGTCCACCGTCTCGGCGACGGAGGCTTCCGAGGCGTCGCGGGCGGCCAGCGCCAGCACAGGAAAGCCAGGCCCGACCAGCGCCAGCGGGCCGTGCATGACCTCGGCGGCGCTGTAGGCCTCGGCATGCATGCCGCAGGTCTCCTTGAATTTCAGCGCCGCCTCGCTGGCGATGGCATAGGACGGCCCGCGCCCGAGGATGAACAGCGACTGCTCGTCCTCCAGTTCGCCCGCGATCTCCATCCAGTCGCAGCCGACCGCCGTCCGCAACTGCTCCGGCAAACGCGCAAGCGCGGCGAGCAACGCATCGTCCTCGGTGCAATGCGCCATCAGCGCCAGCCCGGCGACGGCAGAGTTCACAAAACTCTTGGTCGCCGCGACGCTGCGCTCGAGCCCGGCAAGGATGTCGATCGGATAGTCTGCCGATTTCGCCAGCGGCGAATCCGGCGTGTTGGTCAGCGCCACCGTGAGCGCGCCGCCGGCCTTGGCCTGCTTCGACATGGCTACGATGTCCGGGCTCTTTCCCGACTGCGAGATCGACAGGCAGACCGTGCCGGCGAGCCGCAGTTTCGCGCCGTAGATGGAGGCGATGGAAGGGCCGACCGAGGCGACGGGTATGCCGGCGGTCAGCTCGATCGCGTATTTCAGGAAGGACGCTGCGTGGTCGGAGGAGCCGCGCGCCACGGTGATGACAAAATGCGGATTGCGCCGCCTGATGTCCGCACCGGCCTCCGCCAGCACCTTGCCGCTGCCTTTGAGCAGCCGCGCCGCCGCGTCCGGTATTTCTTCCACCTCGCGACGCATATGGGTCATGTCGGTCATGGGCTTACCCCGCCTTCCGCGCCGCCGCCGATTCTCAACTCGGCGACGAAATCATAGGTATCGCCACGATAGATCGACCGTGTGAATTCCACCACCTTGCCGGTGGCGAGATAGGAGATGCGCTCGATGTGCAGTCCGGCGGCGCCAGTCGGCACGTCGAGCAGGCGCGCGTCGACCGCGCCGAGATTGGCGGCCGAGATGCGCTGCACGGCGCGCACCGGCCGGCTGCCGGTCTTTTCCAGCGCGGCATAAAGCGAGGACCCCACCGCCATCGGATCGGGCAGGACCGCCGCCGACAGCGAGGCGCGCTCGATCGCCAGTGGCGTGCCGTCGGCGATGCGCAGCCGGCTGACCCGCGAGACCGATTCCTTGGAGGAGAGGCCGAGCACCATCATCTCGTCCGGCGAGGGGGCGTAGATGCCGCGCTCCAGCCATTCGGAGCGTAGCGTCATGCCGCGCCGCGCCATGTCCTCGGTGAAGGAGGTGAGCAGCGACAGCGACTGCTCCACCCGCTCCACCGGCCGCGCCACGAAGGTGCCGGAGCCGTGCCGCTGCACCAGCAGGCCGCCCTTGACCAGATCCTGCACGGCCTTGCGCACGGTTACGCGCGAGATGCCGGCTTTTGCCGCGATGTCGCGTTCGGAGGGCAGCGCGTCGCCGGGACGGATCACCCCCTCCTGCACGGCGTCCTCGATCGAGCGCTTGAGCTTCAGATAGAGCGGCGCGCCGTTCTGGCCCGCCTCCCTGACCGCTCCCAGAATGCGCTCGGCAAGGTCAGCCATGCGCCGCCTCGCCCGTGGCGAACCTGCGGACCGCCATCGACACCGCGCCGCCCAGCGCATCCTGCAGCGGCTGGCGCAGCCGCGCCCGATATTCGGGAGAAAGCCGCGTCGCATAAAGCGCCGCCAGCCCGCCCAGCAGGCAGAGCGGTTCGCTGTCCTTCAAACCCAGTACACCCAGCGATGCCTCGATATCGGCGACGGCGCGCGTCAGGATAAACTGCGCGACGATGTCGCCCTTCTCGGCATGGTCGAACACCATCGGCGCGAAGCCGCCGAAGTCGCCGGGTTTTGCATTGGTGGTGAACTCGACCACATCCTGCGGATCGCCGCGGAAGACGGTAAGCAAGGCCTGCGTCAGCGGGGAGCTCGGCCGGGTCCCGTCATAGGCGAGCAGGGTCTGCTCCAGCAGGTCGCGGCCTATGCGCGCGCCGCTGCCCTGGTCGCCGACCAGAAAACCCCATCCGCCGACGGTGCGCACCGCGCCGGCGCGCCGCATCATATAAGCGGTGCCGGTGCCGAGGATGACGATGGCGCCGTCGTCCGGGCCGAGCGCGCCTTCCAGCGCGATCGCGGCGTCGCTCTCGACAACGCTCTGGCTGAAGGGCAGGATGGCTTCCAGTTGCTGGCGGTAGGTGCCGACATTGCTGCCGGCCAGTCCCAGCACCGCCGGCGTCCTGGCGATGAGGTCGGGGTCCAGGCCGGCATCGGCGAAGGCTCGACGCGCGGCTTCGACGATGCTGGAGCGGGCGCCCGTCAGGTCGGTGCGGATGTTGGCGGCGCCGCTTTTGGCGCGCCCCAGAATGCGTCCGTCGGCGGTCGCTACCGCCGCCCGGCAGCTCGTGCCGCCGCCATCGATGCCTAGTACCAGATTCACGCGGATGCTCCTCTGTGGATATGATACCAATAAAATACCAATATCCAAGCGTTAATTTTTACATCCAGGTAATTTTTCTCAAATCCTTGTAATTTAATCGATTTGTCGCCTGCCTGCCGCGGGCGGCCGAAAAATCCGTTAACGACCGCTGGACAAGTGGTATTTTTTTGGTATTGTCCACTTATCGGAGGACAATTGATGGCGCTGACCGGCACCGAGGCAGTGAACGCGAAGGCGAAGGGGCTCGACTTGCAGCCGCCCGCCGCGATCCTGCGCCTGCTGGCGGACGCCCAGGTGGAAGCCGCCAAGAGCGTACAAGCCGCCATCGCGGAAATCGCCCAGTCGGCCGAACTGGCCGCGCAAAGGCTGGCCGCGGGTGGGCGGCTGTTCTACGCCGCAGCCGGCAGCTCGGCCTTGATGGCGCTTGCCGACGCGCTGGAACTGCCCGGCACCTACGGCATTCCGCACGAGCGCGTGGTGGTGCTGATCGCCGGCGGCAGGCAGGCTTTCGTCGACCTGCCGGGGGCGCCGGAGGACGATGCCGCGCAGGCTGCGAAAGAGGTGACTGACAATGGCCTGAACGCCGGCGATTGCCTGATCGCGCTGTCGGCCAGCGGCACCACCCCGTACGCGCTTGGGGCGCTGGAGGAAGCATCGAAACGTGGCGGAGCGACGATCGGCGTCGCCAACAATGCCGGCACGCCGCTGGTCACGCGCGCCGATGTCGGCATCGTGCTCGCCACGCCGCCCGAAATCGTCGCCGGCTCGACCCGCATGGGCGCCGGCACGGCGCAGAAGATCGCGCTCAACATGTTTTCCACACTGGTCGCCGTGCATCTCGGCCATGTCCACGACGGCTACATGGTCAATCTGCGCGTCGACAACATGAAGCTGCGCAAGCGCGCGGCGCGCATCGTCTCGGCCATCGCCGGCTGCTCCGAGGAAGAGGCGGCCGGCTTTCTGGAAAAGGCCGGCGGTTCTGTGAAGATCGCGGTTTTGCTGGCGGCTGGCGCGAAAAATGTCGCCGCCGCGGATGAACTTCTGGAGGGAACCGACCACAAGCTGCGGCCGGCGCTCGCCAGTCTTGAAGAGGGGAGCATAAGCTCTCGTCAAAATCGAACCTGAACAGGTCAAAACAGGGAGACTACACATGAAAACGAGACTTTTGACGGCATTGCTGCTCGGCTCCACCGTCCTCGGCTCGGCCGGGGTGGCACTTGCGCAGGACAAGACGCTCACCATCGAGAGCTGGCGCAACGACGACCTTGCCATCTGGCAGGAGAAGCTGATCCCTGCCTTCGAGAAGGCCAACCCTGGCATCAAGGTGGTGTTCGCGCCCTCCGCACCGACCGAATACAACGCCGCCCTCAACGCCAAGCTCGACGCCGGCTCGGCGGGCGACCTGATCACCTGCCGCCCCTTCGACGCGTCGCTCGACCTCTACAACAAGGGCCATCTGGCCGACCTGACCGCGCTGCCCGGCATGGAAAACTTCTCCGACGTCGCCAAGTCCGCCTGGCAGACCGACGACGGCAAGGCGACCTTCTGCGTGCCGATGGCCTCGGTCATCCACGGCTTCATCTACAACAAGGACGCCTTCGACAAGCTCGGCATCGCCGTGCCAGCGACCGAGGCGGAATTCTTCGCCGCCCTCGACAAGATCAAGGCCGACGGCACCTATATCCCGCTCGCCATGGGCACCAAGGATCTCTGGGAGGCCGCCACCATGGGCTACCAGAACATCGGCCCGAACTACTGGAAGGGTGAGGAAGGTCGCTTGGCCCTCATCAAGGGTACGCAGAAGCTGACCGACAAGGACTGGGTCGAGCCCTATGCGACGCTCGCCAAGTGGAAGCCCTATCTCGGCGACGGCTTTGAGGCGCAGACCTATCCGGACAGCCAGAACCTGTTCACGCTCGGCCGCGCCGCCATCTATCCGGCCGGTTCGTGGGAGATTTCCGGCTTCAACACCCAGGCGCAGTTCAAGATGGGAGCTTTCCCGCCGCCCGTCCGCAACGCCGGCGACACCTGCTACATCTCGGATCATACCGATATCGCCATCGGCATGAACCCCAAGAGCCCGAACGCCGATGCGGCCAAGACCTTCCTGACCTGGGTGGCCTCGCCGGAATTCGCCGATATCTACGCCAACGCGCTGCCGGGCTTCTTCAGCCTGTCGTCGACGCCGGTGAAGATGGCCGACCCGCTGGCGCAGGAATTCGTGTCCTGGCGTGAGAAGTGCAAGCCGACGATCCGCTCGACCTACCAGATCCTGTCGCGCGGCACGCCAAACCTCGAGAACGAGACCTGGGTCGAGTCCGCCAACGTCATCAACGGCACCGATACGCCGGAAGCGGCGGGCGAGAAGCTGCAGAAGGGCCTCGACGCCTGGTACAAGCCGGCGAAGTGATCGCCTGTTACGGGGTCGCGCTGCGCGCCGCCCCTCATCCGCCTGCCGGCACCTTCTCCCCGTGAACAACGGGGAGAAGGGGACTGGCCGCAACGCTGACGCCTTCCTCTCTTCGTCCTTCACGGGGAGAGGGTAAGGGTGAGGGGCAGCGCCAACACCGCCGCGTCAGGCTCGTTGACCAATACGGGCCGAAGATGACCGCAGCCGATACCGAAATTCCCCGCAAACCCTTCCGCTGGCACATCCTGGTGTTCCTGGCGCCGGCTTTCCTCGTCTACACGGCCTTCATGATCGTGCCGCTGGCCGGCACCTTGCAGCTCTCGCTGTTCCGCCGCATCGACCAGCAACTCGTCTATGTCGGCCTCGACAATTTCCGCACGCTGTTCGGCGACCCGCGCTGGTCGGTGAATTTCTGGAATGCGCTGTGGAACAATTGCTGGTTCTTCATCATCCACATGCTGGTACAGAATCCGATCGGCGTGCTGCTCGCGGCGCTGCTCTCCAGCCCGAAACTGCGCTTCCGCGCCTTTTACCGCACGGCGATCTTCATCCCGACGATCCTGTCCTTCGTCATCGTCGGTTTCGTCTGGAAACTGATCCTGTCGCCGCTGTGGGGCGTGGCGCCGAACCTGCTCGACCTGATCGGCCTGAAAAGCCTGTTCACGCCGTGGCTGGGAAAGGAGGAATACGCGCTGACCACGCTCAGCCTGATCTCGGTCTGGCAGTTCGTCGGCATCCCGATGATGCTGATCTATGCCGCGCTGCTGTCGATCCCCGACGAGGTGATCGAGGCCGCCGAGTGCGACGGCATCACCGGCCTTTCGCAGTTCTGGAAGATCAAGCTGCCGCTGATCCTGCCGTCGATCGGCATCATCTCGATCCTCACCTTCGTCGGCAATTTCAACGCCTTCGACCTGATCTACACGGCGCAGGGCGCGCTGGCCGGCCCCAATTTCTCGACCGACATTCTGGGTACCTTCCTCTACCGCGCCTTCTTCGGCTTCCAGCTCCAGCTTGGCGACCCGAACATGGGCGCGGCCATCGCCACCATGATGTTCTTCATCATCTTGGCCGGCGTCTGCGTCTATCTGTTCGCCATCCAGACGCGGCTCCGCCGCTACCAGTTCTGAGGGGAGACGATGAGCCGCGCAACATCCTCCCCCGCCCGTTCGATCGGCGCTCATGCGGTGCTGATCGCTTACACGGTCATCGCGCTGTTCCCGGTGGTGCTGATCGTCATCAACTCGTTCAAGTCGCGCGCCGCGATCTTCCGCTCACCGCTGTCGTTCCCGACGCCGGAAACCTTCGATCCGGTCGGCTACACGACCGTCATGGCGCAGGGCGACTTCATCCAGTATTTCCAGAACAGCCTGGTCGTCACCGTCGGCTCGCTGTTCTTCGTCATCCTGTTCGGCGCCATGGCGGCCTTCGCTCTGTCGGAATACCGGTTCCGCGGCAACACGTTGACCGGCCTCTATCTCGCGCTCGGCATCATGATTCCGATCCGGCTGGGCACGGTGGCCATCCTGCAATTGATGGTGGCGAGCGGGCTAGTCAACACGCTGACAGCGCTGATTCTTGTCTACACCGCGCAGGGCCTGCCGCTTTGCATCTTCATCCTGTCGGAATTCATGAAGACCGTGTCCGACGACCTGAAGAATGCTGGCCGCATCGACGGGCTTTCGGAATACCGCATCTTCTTTCGCCTCGTGCTGCCGCTGGTGCGCCCGGCGATGGCCACGGTGGCGGTGTTCACCATGATCCCGATCTGGAACGATCTGTGGTTCCCGCTGATCCTCGCCCCGTCCGAGGGCACCAAGACGGTGACGCTCGGCGCGCAGATTTTCATCGGCCAGTTCGTCACCAACTGGAACGCTGTGCTGGCCGCACTGTCGCTCGCCATCCTGCCGGTGCTGATCCTCTACCTCATCTTCTCGCGGCAACTGATCCGCGGCATCACCTCCGGAGCGGTGAAATGACGGTTTTTCGCAAGGCATCGGCCGGATTGGTTCTGCTTACTCTCGCAATTGGCGGCGCCAGCGGTGCACACGCCGCGGACAAAGGCTTCAACAGCATCCTTTCGGATGACGCAAAAACGCTGACCTACTCGCCGTGCAGTGAGGAAGAAGCGGCCGAATGCGTCGCCTATGCGCTCGATTGCCGCGCCGACAACGCCTTTGGCGGCTTGCGCGTAACACTCATGGGCGATGAAGCGTCCGGGCCCAATGTGCGGTCGCTGGCGAAGGCGTTGCTTGAGAAACCCTTCGGCGAGGCGATGATGCGTATCACGCCGAAAGGCAAGCCTGTCGACCTGCAGGTGACCGCCTTCACCGTGAGCCAGAACGAGATGGACGGCGACTGGGTGCTGGATCTGCATACCTACCAGCAGCAGGCCTTCTTCGACGCCATCGACAAGGCTTCGGCCTCCGCGGTGAAGCTGGATATCGCCGGATACTCCGTCATGCTCTCCGACAGCCCGAAGGCCGCGGAAAAACTCCTCCGCTTCGCATCGACTTGCACGAATTGACCGACATGACCGAAGCTACACCCCTCCGCGTCGTCGTCGCCGGGCTGGGCAACATGGGCCGCAGCCACGCGCTGGCATATGCCACCAATCCCGGCTTCGAGATCGCGGCGCTGATCAACCGATCGGACGTCGGGCTTCCCGGCCCGCTGGCTGGCCGCCCGATCGGACGATCCTTCGAGGACGCGCTTCGCGATCAGAAGCCCGACATTGCCTCCATCAACACCTACTCCGACAGCCACGCCGACTATGCTGTGCTGGCGCTGGAGGCCGGTTGCCACGTGTTCGTCGAAAAACCGCTGGCGACGACGGTGGCCGACGCGCGCCGCGTGGTGGACGCCGCCAAGGCCAATGGCCGCAAGCTGGTGATCGGCTACATATTGCGTCATCACCCTTCCTGGATGCGGCTGATCGCCGAGGTGCGCAAGCTTGGCGGACCCTACGTCTTCCGCATGAACCTCAACCAGCAGTCTTCCGGCGCGACCTGGGAAACCCACAAGCAACTGATGAAGACGACTTCGCCGATCGTCGACTGCGGCGTGCACTATCTCGACGTGATGTGCCAGATCACCGAGGCAAGGCCGGTTGAAGTGCGCGGCATGGGCGTGCGGCTGAGCGACGAGGTCGATGCTGGGATGTACAATTACGGCCACCTTCAGGTCTTGTTCGAGGACGGCTCGGTCGGCTGGTATGAAGCCGGCTGGGGTCCGATGATCTCGGAGACTGCCTTCTTCGTGAAGGACGTGATGTCGCCGCGCGGCTGCGTGTCGATCGTCATGGCCGAAGGCGTCCGCTCCGACGACATCGACACCCACACAAAGACCTCGACCATCCGCCTTCATAGCGCCGACCGCGGGCCGGACGGCAAGTTCGCCAGGCCGGACGAGTTGCTGTCGATGCAGGGCGAACCCGGTCATCAGGAGCTTTGCGATTTCGAACAGGCCTTCCTTCTGAAGGCCATCCGCCAGGACCTCGATCTGACGCAACACATGGACGACGCAGTGAGGTCGCTCGCGGTCTGCCTGGCCGCGGATGAGAGCGTACGGACCGGAAAGGCGGTGCGGCTTTGATATTCCCGAGCGCCGAAGACAGGAGATCAGCATGGGCTCTTTGACCATCGAGAACGTGCAAAAATCCTTCGGTAAGGTCGACGTACTGAAGGGCATCGATCTCAAGGTGAACGACGGCGAATTCGTCGTGTTCGTCGGCCCGTCCGGCTGCGGCAAGTCGACCCTGCTGCGCGTGATTGCCGGGCTGGAGGACGCCACCTCCGGAAAGGTGCTGATCGACGGCGTCAACGTCGTCGCCACGCCGCCGGCCAAGCGCGGCATCGCCATGGTGTTCCAGACCTACGCGCTCTATCCGCACCTGACCGTGCGCGACAATATGGGGCTCGGCCTCAAGCAGGCCGGAACGCCCGCGGCGGAGATCGACAAGCGCATCGGCATCGCCTCGGCGATGCTGTCGCTGGAACCCTATCTGCAGCGCCGGCCTGCGGAACTGTCCGGCGGCCAGCGGCAGCGCGTCGCCATCGGCCGCGCGGTGGTGCGCGAGCCAAAACTTTTTCTCTTCGATGAGCCGTTGTCCAACCTCGATGCCGCGTTGCGCGTCAACACGCGGCTGGAGATCGCGCAGCTTCACCGGCGGCTGAAGGCGACGATGATCTATGTCACCCACGACCAGGTCGAGGCGATGACGCTGGCCGACAAGATCGTCGTGCTGAACGCCGGCAAGATCGAGCAAGTCGGCGCGCCGATGGACCTCTACAACAATCCGGCCAACGAATTCGTTGCCGGCTTCATCGGTTCGCCGAAGATGAACTTTTTGGACGCCGCGCGGCTGGGCGATAGTCAGGCCAAGACCGTCGGGGTGCGGCCTGAACACCTGTCGGTCAATACGTCGTCAGGCGCCTGGAAAGGCACGGTCGTGCATGCCGAACATCTCGGCGCCGACACTAATCTTTATCTCGACTGCGAAAAGGCGGGGCTGATCACGGCGCGTATTTTTGGCGTGTACAACGCCGAGCCCGGAGCGACGCTTTATGCCACGCCCGATCCGGCCAAGACATATCGCTTCGACGGCAGCGGTCAGACCATGCGCTGACGGATTTTCATCGCCGTAGCGGGAGTGTCCTGCGACCAATTCGGACAGCGGCGACCGTCTCAACCAAAGTTTTGGCTACCAGTCAGCGCTCGAATGCCACAGATGGCACCAGGCAGCCGGTCTTCGCAAACCAGCCACCCCGCGGCGATTACCTCCCCGGGCGAAAACCCAGATTGGCGGACACCTTGTCGGCGGCGGCCAGAAGGTTGCGGACTTGGTCCGTCGTTGGGGTTTCAGCGATGAACTGGACCGAATCGGTCAGCGCGATCGATCCGACATAACCGCCCAGCGCATCGAAGATCGGGGCTGCCAGCGAGTTCAGACCGACCATCGCCTCGTTGGCCGCCGTCGCCCAGCGCTGACGGCGTACCGCCTCGACTTCGGTGCGCAGGCGCTCCGGATCGGTGATCGTGTAGGGCGTGCGCATCTCCAGCTTTTCGGAGAGTATGCGCGGCAGCAGCAGCCGGTCGCCGAAAGCCAGCGAAATTTTTCCTTGCGCGCTCGAATGGAAATGCAGGATGGAGCCCGGCTTGACGTGGATCTCGATGTTGGAACGGCTGGGCACGATCAGCAGGATGCGGTTGCCTTCCCGCTCGGGCTGGCTGATGGCCACCGCATGGCCGGTGAGGTCACGCAGTTCGCGCGCGATGTCGCGCGCCGCGGTCGCGACCTCAAAACTTTCGCTCACCGCATGGCCGAGCGCCATCAGCCGCGCGCTGATAGAGTAGCGCTCGGTGTCGCCATTGCGGATCAGGTAGCCGGCGGCGACCAGCGTCTGGAGATGGCGATGGATGCGGCTCTTGGTCGTGCCGAAGGCCCGCGCCATTTCCGACACACCCACGGATGTCTGGCAACGCGCGACATATTCCAGGATTTCGAGCGCGAACTCGACAGCCTGGATCGAACCGCCTTTTGCTGTTTCGCTCATCGCCTGCCCATTGTCGGAAGGTGTTTTCCCCCGCGCCGGTATTTTGGCCGGCCCTGAAGGCATATCGCCTTTCGCGGATCGCGCAAACGTGCCGCGCGGGGAGCCATGATCTTAGCCGGCTGAAGCCGGCACCGGATACTCGTCGGCATTGAGCACCCAGCCCTGTGTGGAGAAATCGACGCGCGGCGGGGAGAAGATGTCGACAAGCTGGTTGAGGCCCGCCTCCATGCCGCGCGAGGTGTGGATGGCCGGCGGCGGGATGACCGTCAGCGACGGCGACCGCACCAGGGCGTGCTCGTCCTCGCGCCAGGCGTTCAGGTTCGTCGTCCACGGCCAGCGCAGATGGTGGGTGAAGGCGCCGTCCAGCGCCAGCGAGCCCTGCTCGAAATCGTCATGATGATGCGGCGACAGTTTTGTGATGTCGCGCGGGCCGTGCTGTGGGTCGAGATAGTTCACCATCATCGTGGTGCAGCGGAAGATGCGGCCGAACCGTCCGGGCGTCGCCGGCACGTCGAGGCTGTAGACGCGGATGCGAAAACCGCCCACCGGTTCCGGCCACGGTTCGAGCAGCGTCACATTCGGATGCGGCTCGGCGTAGGATTCTGCATTCGAGCAGAGTTCGTTGAGGTCGTCCGACCGGGTGGAGAAGATGCGGGTGGCGCGGCCACCTTTCGGCAGCGTGATGCGGCTGTCGCCGGGCGGAAAAATCACCAGCGAATAGCCGTCGACCTCCAGCTGTTCGCCGTTGGCCTCCAGGATGGCCGGCGTATCACGATCGGGCAGCAGCAGCACGTATTCGTCCGGCTGATTCGACCGCGACAGCGAACCACCCGCATCGACCTCGCTGTGGCCGACGAGAAAATTCTGGCCGCGCGTCAGCCAGGTCCGGGCGCCGTCGGCGACGATCTGCGGCTTGGCGTCATAGAACAGGCCGTAGTCGGCTCCCGCGAAGGCTATCGGCGCGGCGCCCGCCGGCGAAGCTGTCGCGGCGGCCATGCGCGAGCGGGGGTCGCTTGGATCGTACATTGTTCTCTCCCAACGTCGTTCTTTTATGCAGAACAGATACTACAGAATTAGAAATCTGCTTACAGGAACTTTGTCAAGCCCGGCTCATGGAACGGCATTCCGCAAAATGTTGCTCACCCGCTTGACAGAAGCAATCGATCAATGGACTATTCCTCGCAACAGCGTTCTGCATAACGAAACGGAGGAAACGTTCATGCTGACCCGCCGCCAACTCATCGTGTCGACAGGCGCGATGGCCGCGACCCTTGCCATGCCCAACATTGCGCGTGCCGCCCCGATCCCGATGCGGCTCGCCCATGCCGCCAACGAGATCCACCCCGGCCACATCGCCGCCGTCGAGTTCAAGAAGGCGCTGGAAACGCTCGCTCCCGGCGCGATCGACATCACCATCTTTCCGAACCGCCAGCTCGGCGAGGACAAGCAGAATCTCGAATCCGCGATGGCGGGGACGAACGAACTGTGTGGCTGCTCGGGCGTGCTGTTCCCGCTGGTGACCGGGCGGCAGGCGCTCGACGCCTACCAGTTGCCTTTCCTCATCCGCGACTACGACCATTTCGCCAAGCTGGCGACGGGCGAAATCGGCCAGAAGGTGCTGGACGATCTTGCCCCAGCGGGCCTGGTCGGCCTGCAGACCACCGACATCGGCCAGCGCCATTTCCTGTCAGCGGCGAAGGTGGTGAAGACGGTGCCCGACTTCGCCGGGCTGAAGACGCGCATCCTGCCGGTGCCGCTGCACAAGGCGATCTGGGAAGGCGTGGGTACCGCGCCCGTCGGCCTGCCCTATGGCGAGGTCTATGGAGCGCTGGAGACCAAGGTGATCGACGCGGTCGAGATCAACGTCTCCTCGATGCTGGCCGAAAACCTCTGGGAGGTCGGCAAGAACTTCACCCTGACCGGCCACTACCCCTGGCACAACGTCATCGCCATGAACAAGGCGGTGTTCGACGGCTTGCCGGCGGAACTTCAGGCAGCCGTGCGCGAGGCCGGAAAGCAGTCGGTGGCGCCGACGCTGGAATACACCAGGAACCAGGATTTCTCCGGCCGCGACGAGCTCAAGGCCAAGGGCGTCACCTTCTACGAGCTCGAGAATCTTGCCGAGATGCAACAGAAGGTCGCGCCGATCGTCGAGACCTGGAGCGCCAAGGACCCGCTCATCGCGGAGTTCGTGACCGCCGCGCGCAGCCTGACCTGAGCGCGGATCAACCGCGTCCGGCCGCCCGCACGCGACCGGACCGGCGCTAAACCCCGGCGAAAGCGGCCGTGAGGCAGCGTGGCCCCTGGTCCACGCGCCCTTCGCACCCGCGATCGTCCGACGAGGGGAGATAGGGATGGCATCAACAGGTATCGCAAGGCTTTTCAGCGTCTATGAACGGACCATCCAGGTGCTTGCCGGTGGGTCGATGGCCGTCATTGTCGCCGTCATGGTAGTGCAGGTGATCGCCCGCTACATCTTCAATTCGTCGCTGATCTGGGCCGAGGAACTCTGCCGCTACATCCTGATCTGGCAGACGTTTCTGTTCGTCGGTTATGCCTATCACCGCGGCGAACTCGTCGTGCTCGACCTGTTCAGTGCCCGCGTCTCGCCGAAGACCTACATGGCGATCCGCTTCGTCACCGCGATTCCCATAGCCATCTTTCTCTACCTGATCATCTCGGCCGGGCTCGGCCATGCCTTGCGCTTTTCGGCGCAGATGATTCCCGCCATCGACTTCATCTGGATGTCGCTGACCGGGAGCGAGCTGCACGTCCCCGTTTTCTGGATCTATGTCGCCGTACCGCTCGGCTGCGCCATCCTGCTTGCCCACTTTCTCGGGCGCCTCGCCTACGACGCCTGGCGCGTTGCCAACGGCCTGCCGATCCAGGCTCCGCCAACCGTGGAGGCGGCGACGTGATCGGCTTCCTCGGCATTTTCGCCGTCTTCCTCATCCTCGGCATCCCGATCTCGCTAGCCCTCGGCGCGGGCGGGCTCACCTACCTCTGGCTGACCGGCAACGGCGCGCTGGTCATGGCCCTGCCGCAGCGCATGCTGCAGGGCGTTGACCAGTTCGTGCTGCTGACCATTCCGCTGTTCCTGCTTGCCGGCAATTTGATGAATATGGGCGGGCTCTCCGGACGCATGATCGGCTTCGCCAATGCGCTAGTCGGGCATTTCCGCGGCGGCCTGTCGCTGGTCACGGTTCTGGCCAGCACGCTGTTCGCCGGTATCTCCGGCAGTGCCATCGCCCAGGCCTCCGCCATCGGCAGCTTCATGATCCCGGCCATGGCGCGGCAAGGCATTCCGGCGGCCTATGGCGCGGCACTTGTGGCGATGAGTGCGGTCATCGACCCGCTCATTCCGCCGAGCATTACGATGATCGTGTTCGGCGTGCTGTCCGGCGCCTCGATCGGCCAGATGTTCATCGCCGGCGTCATCCCGGGCCTGATCCTCGGAGTCTCGCTGCTCGCCTATGCCTGGTGGAAGGCCGCGCGCAACGACTATCCGCGCATGCCGAAAGTGCCGTGGAGCGAACGCGGCACGTCGCTGATCGCGGCCATCCCGGCGCTGATGCTGCCGGTGATCATCGTCGGCGGCGTCAAGACCGGCATCTTCACCGTCACCGAATCCGCGGCCGTCGCGGTCGCCTACGCGCTTTTGGTCGGCCTGCTGCACCGCGAACTGTCGTGGGACAAGATCTGGCAGGCGCTGATCTCGACCGCCGTCGCCACATCGGGCCTGCTGTTCATCTTGGCCATGGCGAGCATCGTCGCCTTCGCGCTCACCATCGAGCAGGTGCCGACCAAATTCGCCGAACTGCTGCTTGGCGTCAGCGACAACAAGCTGGTCATTCTCCTGATGATCAACATCATGCTGCTGGTGCTCGGCAAGTTCCTGGAGCCGATCTCGGTGATGATCGTCACCATGCCGATCCTGCTCAAGGTGGCCGACGTGATCGACATGGACCTCGTCCAGTTCGGCGTGATGGTCACCCTCAACGTCGTCATCGGCATGGTCACGCCGCCGGTCGGTGTGTGCCTGTTCGTGGTCTGTGCGATTTCAGGACAGTCACTGGGCGCCGTCAGCAAGGAGGTCGTGCCGATGTTCTTCATCTGCATCGCGCTGCTCGCCCTCATCGCGCTGGTGCCGGCGGTGACGCTCTGGCTCCCCAATTTCATGGTCCCGGCGCCCTGAAAAATCACCGGAAAGGACGAAACGACACGATGGCTGCCACAACCGCCCCGACGGGCTTCCGCAAACGTTTCATCGCGGGCGAGACGCTCGTCGGCACCTTCATCAAGACCCCCAAGACGCATCCGGTCGAGATCCTCGGCAGGGTCGGCTTCGAGTTCGTCGTCATCGACGAGGAGCACGCCCCCTGGGACCGCGTCGCCATCGACGGCGCGCTGCTGGCCGCACGCGCTTCCGGCACGGCCGGCATCGTGCGCGTCGCCGAGCCGACGGCTGCAAAAATCCTGGCGGTGCTGGACGACGGCGCCACCGGCGTGCTGGTGCCGCATGTGAGTTCGGCGGCGAAGGCCAAAAGCATCGCCGAGGCCTGCCGCTTTCGCGGTGGGCGGCGCGGCTTTTCCAACACTACCCGTGCCGGCGATTTCGGCGCGGTCGGGGTCTGGCCGCATGTCGATGCGCAGGACAGCTCGGTCACCTTCATCGCCATGATCGAGGATCCGGAAGCGCTCGACGACATCGACGCCATCGTGGCGACGGACGGGCTCGACGGCGTCTTCATCGGCCGCGGCGACCTGACCGTGGCGCTCGGCGCGCCGGCGATGGACGCGCCGGAGATCATGGCGGTCTGCGAAAAGATCATCGCGGCCGCCAGGAAGGTGAAGAAGCCGGTGGCGATGATGGTCGCCAATGCGGATGACGCACGCCGCTTCCACCAGATGGGGGCGACGACCTTCATCGTCGCGTCGGACCAAGGCTTCATGCGCCAGGCAGCAACGAAAGCCTATGCCGACATTTCAGCCGTGGGCGCCAAGAGCGCCTGAACGGGTTCATGCAAGGAGAATACCGATGGCCGACACCACCACCAATTATCCACTCATCGTGCCGATGCCGCCGGTGGAGCCTGCGCGCGCCGCCGAGGTGGCCGACCTGCTCGTCGGTGCGGTCGACCTGCACTGCCATTCCGGCCCGGCCGCCATGCCGCGCATCCTCGGCCATCACGAGGCCTTCCAAATGGCGCTCGACGCGGGTTTCAAGGCGCTGCTCTACAAGGACCATTATTATGTCGGCATGCCGCATTGCGCGGTGCTGAAGGACATCTATCCCGATGCGCCGATCGAGCTTTATTCCGGCGTGGCGTTGAACAACGCCTCGGGCGGCATCAACCCCCACGCGGTGGATCACTCGATCAAGCTTGGCGGCAAGATCGTCTGGTTCCCGACCTTCGCGGCGCAGAACCACATCCAGGCCTATGCTGCAAAATCCTTTCCCAAGACGGCGAAGCCCATGCTGGCACCGATCCCGCTCACCGTGCTAGACGCCAATGGCAGGCTGACCGACGAGACAAAACAGATCTGCGACCTGATCGCCGAGGGCGACATCATCCTGGCCGGCGGCCACCTGCATGTTTCGGAACTGTTCCTGCTGTTCGAAGAGGCCGGCAAACGCGGCGTCAAGAAGATGCTGGTGAACCATCCGAGCTACATCATCGGCTGCTCGGACGAGGACATTCGCGGGCTGGTGGCGCTCGGCGCCCATATCGAGCATTCGATCTGCATGTTCATTCCCGGCCGTGCCAAGCAGCACGAGACCGAGGACCTGATCCACATGATGGAGGTGGCGGGCGTCGACCGCACCGTCCTCGGCTCCGATCTCGGCCTGACCCAGGCGCCGAAGCCGGTCGACGGATACCGCATGATCGTCTCCGACCTCTTGGACCATCAGGTTCCCAAGGCCGACATCAGGAAGATCATCTCGACCAACGCGGCCGGCCTGCTAAACCTCGCGGCGTGACAAGGCATATCCGGGAAGGAGAACGAGATTGGCCACACGCAAAGTCATCATCACCTGCGCGGTGACGGGATCGATCCACACGCCGTCCATGTCGCCGCATCTTCCGGTCACGGCGCAAGAGATCGCAGACGCGGCGATCGGCGCGGCGGAGGCCGGCGCGGCGATCGTCCACCTGCATGCGCGCAATCCCGAGAACGGCCTGCCCGACCAGTCGCCGGAGGCGTTCTCGCCGTTCCTCAAGGTGATCAAGCAGCGCTCGGACTGCGTCGTCAACATCACCACCGGCGGCGCCGCCACCATGACCATCGAGGAGCGGCTTCGCCCGGTGGCGACCTTCAAGCCGGAGGTCGCCTCGCTCAACATGGGCTCGATGAATTTCGGCCTCTATCCGATGCTCGGCCGCTTCAAGGAGTTCAAGCACGATTGGGAGCGGCCCTATCTGGAAGGCTCGCGCGAGCGCATCTTCAAGAACACCTTTGCCGACATCGAGCACATCCTGACGACCTGCGCCGAGAACGGCACGCGTTTCGAGATCGAGTGCTACGATATCGGCCATCTCTACACGCTGGCGCATTTCGTCGACCGCGGCATCGTCAAGCCGCCCTTCTTCGTGCAGAGCGTCTTCGGCATCCTCGGCGGCATCGGCCCCCATCCCGAAGACGTGATGCACATGAAGCGCACGGCCGACCGGCTGTTCGGAGAGGACTATCATTGGTCTGTGCTGGGAGCCGGCGCCAACCAGATGCGCATCGCCGCGCAGGCGGCCGCGATGGGCGGCAACGTCCGGGTCGGCCTGGAGGATTCGCTGTGGATCGGACCGGGCCAGTTCGCAAAGACCAATGCCGAGCAGGTCGCCAAGGTGCGGGGCCTCATCGAGGGGCTGGGCCTGTCGATCGCCACACCGGCCGAGGCGCGTGAAATCCTGCAGCTCAAGGGAGCCGACAGGGTCGCGTTCTGAGGCTTGGCAATGAATGTCCTGATCGTCTTCGCTCATCCCGAGCCCGCCTCCTTCAACGCCGCCATGTGCGAACGCGTACGTGCGGTTTTGACCGAGGCGGGACACGATGTCGTCGTCTCCGATCTTTACCGGGAGGCGTTCAATCCGGTCGCCGGCCGGCACGATTTTCTGAGCGTCGCCGACCCGGACGTCTTCCACTACCAGACGGAGCAGGCGCATGCGTCGCGGCACGGCAGTTTCGCGCCCGACGTGGCGCGCGAGCAGCGACGCGTCGCCGATGCCGATCTCATCGTCATGCAGTTCCCGCTCTGGTGGGGCGGCGCGCCGGCCATCGTCAAGGGATGGGGCGAGCGCGTCTTCGCCTACGGCTTCGGTTATGCCGACGGTCTGCGCTTCGACACCGGCGTGTTTCGCGGGCGCCGGGCGATGGTGTCGATGACATCGGGCGGCACGCTGGCCCGTTTCGGTGCCGGCGCGCCCTATGGCGAGCTCGAACGGCAGGTGCTCTGGCAGATCCAGCATCTTGGGCTCGAATATATGGGCTACGAACTGGAGCCGCCCTTCGTCGCCTATGGCGCGCCGCGCATCGACGATGCGGGCCGCGCGGCCTATCTCGACGAACTGGAAAAACGCGTGCTCGCGGCGGCCGCAAAACCGGTCGACCGCGCTCTGCGCATCAAAAACCCGCTCGACCTCGTGCCCGACGGCGCGTGGAGACAGCAACGTTAGGAGACGCAGCATGGCCGAAAGCAATGGCGCGCGAGTGGCGCTTGTGGCCGGCGGGTCGCGTGGCATCGGCGCGGCGGTAGTGCGCCGGCTTGCCGCCGACGGTTTGGCCGTCGCCGTGGGCTATCGCGCGGCGGCAGCCGAAACCGAGACGTTGGTCCGGGAAATCGAATCCGGTGGCGGCCGAGCCGTCGCGGTGCAAGGCGATATCGGCCGCGACGGCGACCCGGCCAAAATGGTCGAGCAAACTGTGGCGCGGTTCGGCCGCCTGGACGCGCTGGTGAACACGGCAGGCGTCGGCATCTACCGGCCGCTCGCATCGATCGACGAAAACTTTGTCCGGCAGATGTTCGACACCAATGTGCTCGGCGCGATCATGCTCACCAAGGCGGCGGCCGCCGTGATGCAGGAAGGCGGACGGATCATCCACGTCTCATCGCGCCTTGCTTTCAGTCCGATCCCGGCCAGCGCGGTCTACGCCGCCTCCAAGGCTGCCGTTTCGGCCATGGTCCACGGTTTTGCGCGCGAACTCGGCCCGCGGGGCATCACCATCAACGCGGTAGCGCCGGGCGTGATCGAGACGGACATGACGACAAAAATCATCGCCGAACGTGGCGACCAGATCCGGTCATCAACGCCCCTCGGCCGCATCGGCCAGCCGGACGACATTGCCGGCATCGTCGCCTTTCTCGCTTCGAACGATGCCCGCTGGATCACTGGGCGCACGATCCTTGCCGATGGCGGGTTGACGTAGGGCCTGCGTCGACGCGGAAGCTGACCTGGCTCAGACAGATTTGAGACGGATTGAATAGACGACGAGTTCTCTCCGAAGCTCAAGTTGCTCACGCTCGATAATCAAGGGCCGGACCGGAACGTTTGACGTTCTCGGCGACCTGGGAAAACCCGCATCTCGTATGAGGCGGACCTTGCCATTCCGCGCGTGATAGAGCGGCGGCGGCGTGAGGCTGAGGAATTCGTGAATTATAGTGGTGCGTCACTATGTGGCGACAAGCTCGTTCTCCGCCCCGCCTTCATCGTTGTCAGGTGGAAACGCCTGGAATTTCCATGGAAAAGACAAAGAATTCCAAGTGTGTTCCACTCGATGCGATATACGATGTTCGCTGGTTCGGATATCAAAAGCGACCAACGAAGCCTCCTCTGATAGCTACAATTCTGAGATAAGGTTGCGGGAATAGCTCATACGCTTTTCGCTTCCGGGCTTCTCTGTAACGGGAGAATTGGTAATGCCAGGAGTGTTTCGGTACACCGCAACCGGGGATTACCGGGCGGCGACTTCGTTCGACATTTTCCGCCTAGATGGATCGACCATGGCTAGCCAGGTCGAAATCAACAATCCCCTTGCGGTGGGGATCAATGGCGATCTGAACATGCCGCCTGCGAGCATGAACAATGTGTTCTACTATGCGCCTGGCCCTGCGACGGTTTTCTCGCTGAGAGACACCGCCAACGCTGTCCTTACGCCGTCCAACGCCGGCCTGTATCTGGATATTACCGGAGGTGCCGGGGTCGCGTCGTTTTCAGGCAGTGACTTCGGCGATCAGTTTATCGGCGGTCTCAATGACGACTTCCTCATTGGCTACCTGGGGAACGACACGCTTGAGGGCGGGGCAGGCTTCGATTCATTGAACGGAGGCGCGGGCATCGACACCGCGAGCTACGAGCATTCGGGTGCCGGCGTTCTCGCCGATCTGTCGAACGCCGGCAATAATACGGGCGACGCGCAGGGCGATACCTACACCAGCATCGAGAACCTGCGCGGCAGCCGCTTCTCCGACACGCTGACCGGCAACGCCGGCGACAACATTCTCAACGACGGTGGCTTAGGCGGCGCCGATAAGCTGACCGGCGGCGGCGGTGATGACAGCTATTCGGTCTACAATGCCGGAACGGCCATCGTCGAGAACTCCGGTGAGGGCACCGACCGCGTCAATGCCGGCGTCGACTATGTGCTGGCCAGCGGCATCAGCGCCGAATATTTGAACACCACCTCGGTGCACGCGACCTACGCCATAAACCTGACTGGCAACGAGATTAAGCAGTTGGTGCGCGGCAATGACGGCGGCAACGTGCTGGACGGAGCGGGCGGCAACGACTGGCTGTTCGGCATGGGCGGTTCGGACACGTTCCGCTTCTCAACGGCGCTATCCAACGGCAACGTTGACAAGATCATGGACTTCAACGTCGCTGAGGATCAGATCGCGCTGTCGAGTTCAATCTTCGCCGCGCTCGGTGTCGGCGCCCTCGACGCCTCGGCCTTCAAGGACAGTTTCCTGGCGCCGCGTGATGCCGACGACCGCATTATCTACAATTCGAACACGGGTTCGCTGTTCTACGATGCCGACGGCTCGGGCAATGCTTTCGCGGCCGTGAAATTCGCCGTGCTCGCGTCCGGCCTCAGCCTCACCGCCGCCGACTTCGTGGTGATCTGACAAGCCGGTCATGGTTTCAGGTTGGGGCAAATATACGCCCGCTACGAGCCGGAGTTCGGCCCTTGGCCTGCACATCTTGGTGCTCGTGCTGCTGGCTGTGGCCGTGATCGGCGCTCTGCAGCTCTAAAACGCAAAAAAAGGTCCCGCCAGCCTAAGCCAGCGGGACGTTCATTTAGAGACATCGGGAAGAAGATCAGTGGGCAGCCTCCGGCTTGACCTACCACACTATGATTTCGAACAGGACGTAATATCAGATCACCACGAAGTCGGCGGCGGTGAGGGCAAGGCCGGGAGCGAGTACGGCGAACCGCACGGCTTCGAAGTCTGTGCCTGTACCGTCCGCGTCGTAGTAGAGCGACCCAGAGTCCGAATTGTAGAAGATGCGGTCGTCGACATCGCGGGGTGCGAGAAAATTGTCCTTGAACGCCGAGGCATCGAGAGCCCCGAGGCCGAGCGTCGAAAAGATCGCGTCGTCGAGTGCGATCTGGTCGTCCGCCACGCTGAAGTCCAGGATCTGGTCGACGTTGCCAGCGCCCAGTGCCGTCGAGAAGCGGAACGTGTCCGAACCGCCCATGCCGAACAGCCAGTCGTCGCCACCGCCGCCGTCCAGCACGTTGGCGCCGTCATTGCCGCGCACACGCTGGAGCAGTTCGTTGCCTGTCAGGTTGACGGCGTAGGTGGCATAAAGCGAGGTGGTGTTCAGATATTCGACGCTGAGGCCGCCGGCCAGCACGAAGTCGACGCCGGCATTGACGCGGTCCACTCCCTCGCCGTCGGTCTCGACGATCACCGCACCGGCATTGTAGACGGAGTAGGTGTCGTCGCCGTCGCCGCCGGTCAGCGTGTCGGCGCCGCCGACGCCGCCATCGTTCAGATGGTTGCTGCCGGCATCGCCGGTCAGCGTATCGGCGAACAACGAGCCCATCAGGTTCTCGATGCCGGCCAGCGTGTCGCCCTGGGCATCGCCGCCGATGCCGGCGCCCGAGGTGAGGTCGACCACGACACTGGCGCCCGATCCGCGATAGCTCGCCCAGTCGAGGCCGTCGCCGCCTTGCATCGCGTCCGCGCCGGCGCCGCCATGGAGAAGGTCGTCTCCGCCTGCGCCGTCAAAGGCGTTGGCGCCTGCGTCGCCGGTGAGCGCATCGGCGAGAGTTGAGCCGGAGACGTTCTCGATGCTGCTGAAAGTGTCGCCCTGGGCATCGCCGCCCGTGGCGGCGCCGGCCGCGAGGTCGACTGCGACGCCCGCGGCGGAGCCGGCATAAGTCACCGTGTCGGCGCCCGCGCCGCCATTCAGCACGTCGGCTCCGGCGCCGCCATTCAGCAGGTCGTTCCCGTTTACACCGTTCAGGGTGTTGGACCCGGCATCGCCGGTGAGCGAGTCGGTGGAGTTCGAGCCGGAAAGATTCTCGATGCTGCTGAAGCTGTCGCCGGTGGCGTCGCCGCCCGTCGCGGTATTGGCCGCGAGGCTGACCGTGACGCCGGCGGAAGCGATGTAGTCGGCCGTATCGATGCCGTTGCCGCCTTGCAAAATGTCCGCGCCGCCGCGGCCTGCCAGCGTGTCGTCGCCGTCACCACCGTTCAGCACATTCGCCCCGGTCTGGCCGTTGATCACATCGGCAAAGGCCGAGCCGATGATGTTCTCGATGCCGCTGAAGCTGTCGCCTTGAGCATCGCCACCCGACGCGGTGTTGCTCGAGAGGCTGAGCGCTACGCCGGCGGCGGAGGTCGCATAGGTCACCGTGTCGGTGCCGTTGCCGCCCTGAAGGGCGTCACCGCCCGCGCCGCCGTTCAGCAGGTCATTTCCATCGGCGCCATTGAGGATATTCGCTCCGGCGTCGCCGGTCAGCGTGTCGGGGAGGGCCGAGCCGGTCACATTTTCGATGCCGGTCAGCGTGTCGCCCGCGGCGTCCCCGCCGGTGGCCGAACCGGCTAGCAGGTTGACCGTAACCGCCGCCACTGAGCCCGTATAGTCGGCGGCATCCGAACCGTTGCCGCCATTAAGGGCGTCGGCCCCGGCCGCGCCGCGCAGCACGTCGTTGCCGTCGCCACCGGTGAGGGCATTGGCCGCTCCATCCCCGATCAGGGTATCGGCAAGGTTCGAGCCGTTGACGTTCTCTATCCCCGTAATCGTGTCGCCCTGGGCCTCACCGCCCGTGCCGGCGCCTGTCGCCAGGTTGATCGTGACGCCAGCGGCGGACGTGGCGTAGTCGGCCGTATCGATACCCGCGCCGCCAATCAACGCGTCGGCTCCGGCGCCGCCGTTGAGCAGGTCGTTGCCACCGACGCCGTCGAGGCTGTTGGCCCCGGCATTGCCGGTGAGCGAGTCGGCGGAATTCGAGCCGGAGAGATTCTCGATGCTGTCGAAAGTATCGCCGGTGGCATCGCCGCCCGTTGCGGTATTGGTCGCGAGGTTGATCGTGACGCTGCCGGTGGCGATGTAGTAGGCCGTATCGCTGCCGGACCCGCCGCGGAGGATATCCGCGCCGCCGCGGCCCGCCAGCAGGTCATCGCCGGCGCCGCCGTCCAGCACATTAGCTCCGGCCTGGCCGTTGATGTTATCCGCGAAGGTCGAGCCGATGACGTTCTCGATGCTGCTGTAGGTGTCGCCGGCGGCATCGCCGCCCGACGTGGCGTTGCTCGTGAGGCTGAGCGAGACGCCGGCAGCGGAGGTCGCATAGGAGGCCGTGTCGATGCCGGTGCCGCCCTGAAGGACATCACCGCCCGCGCCGCCATTGAGCAGGTCGTCTCCGCCGGCGCCGTTAAGGACATTGGCCCCGGCGTTGCCGGTCAGCGTGTCTGCGAGGGCTGAGCCGGTAACGTTCTCGATTACCGTCAGCGTGTCGCCCGCGGCGTCGCCGCCCGTGCCCACCCCGGTCAGCAGGTTGACCGACACCGCCGCCGCAGAACCCGTATAGTCGGCGGTGTCCGTGCCATTGCCGCCGTTGAGGGCGTCGGCCCCGGCCGCGCCGCGCAGTATGTCGTTGCCGTCGCCGCCATTGAGGGCATTGGTCGCGCCGTCGCCGATCAGGGTATCGACGAGGTTCGAGCCGTTGACGTTTTCTATCCCCGTCAGCGTGTCGCCCGCGGCGTCGCCGCCCGTGCCGGTGCCCGTCGCCAGGTTGATGGTGACGCCAGCGGCGGACGCGGCGTAGCCGGCCGTATCGATGCCCGCGCCGCCAATCAACGCGTCGGCTCCGGCGCCGCCGTTGAGCAGGTCGTTGCCACCGGAGCCGTCGAGGACGTTGGCCGCGGCATTACCGGTAAGAGAGTCGACCAGGGCCGAACCGATGAGGATCTCGATTGCCGTCAGCACGTCGCCCTGGGCGTTGCCGCCCGCGCCGCTCCCGGTCACGAGATTCACCGTCACGCCCGCGGCGGACGCCGCGTAGCTCACCGTGTCGATTCCCGCGCCGCCATCCATCGCGTCGGCCCCAACGCCGCCGTCGAGCAGGTCGTCACCGCCGGCGCCGCTGAGGCCATTGAAGCCGGCATTGCCGATGAGGATGTCGGCGTGGTTCGAGCCTCTGATGCTCTCGACGGCGCTGAAGGTATCGCCCTGGGCGTCGCCGCCGGTCGCGGTGTTGGCGGCGAGGTTAACCGTGACACCCCCGGAAGAAGCGATGTAGTCGGCCGTATCGGTGCCGATCCCGCCTTGCAGGTTGTCCGCGCCGCCGCGTCCAGCCAGCATGTCGTCACCGGCGCCGCCGATGAGAACATTCACCCCGGCGCTGCCGTTGAGCAGGTCGGCAAAGGCCGAGCCGGTGAGATTCTCGATGCCGCTGAAGGTATCACCCTCGGCATCCCCGCCCGTCGCGTTGAAGGTCGAGAGGCTGACCGTGACGCCGGCAGCCGAGGAGGAATAGCTCGCCGTGTCGGTGCCCGCGCCGCCGATCAGCGCATCGCCCCCAGCACCGCCCTGAAGCACATCGTCTCCGGCGACGCCGTCGAGTGTATTGGCCCCCGCATTGCCGGTCAGCGTATCGGCCTGGTTCGAGCCGGAGACGTTCTCGATGCTGTTGAAGCTGTCGCCCTGGGCATCGCCGCCCGTGGCAGTGTTGGTCGCGAGATTGACGTTGACGGCCGCAGAGGCGATGTAGTTGGCCGTGTCGGTGCCGTTGCCGCCTTGCAGGTTGTCGGCGCCGCCGCGGCCCGCCAGCGTGTCGTCGCCGTCGCCGCCGTCCAGGATATTCGCCCCGGCCTGGCCATTGATCGTGTCGGCGAAGGCCGACCCGATGATGTTCTCGATGCTGCTGAAGCTGTCACCCTGTGCATCGCCACCCGTCGCCGTGTTGGACGACAGGCTGAGATTGACGCCGGCGGCGGAGGCGGCATAAGAGGCGGTATCCGCGCCGTTGCCGCCCTGCAGTATGTCGGCGCCGCCGCGGCCCTGGAGCGTGTCGTTGCCGTCGCCGCCGGCCAGGACATTCGCCGCGGCGTCGCCCGTCAGCGCATCGTTGAAGGCCGAGCCGGTCAGGTTCTCGATGCCGGACAGGGTGTCGCCCGCGGCCTCGCCGGCCGAGCCGGCGCCATTGACCGTGACCACGACAGCGGCCGCGGCGGCCGCGTATGTGGCGGTGTCTGTGCCGTTGCCGCCCTGCAAATTGTCCGCGCCGCCGCGGCCCTGAAGCGTGTCGTTGCCGTCGCCGCCGGCCAGTACATTCGCGGCGGCATCGCCGGTCAGCGTGTCGTTGAGGGCCGAACCGGTCAGGTTCTCGATGCCGGTCAGGGTGTCGCCTGCAGCGTCGCCGCCCGAGGCGGCACCGTTGACCGTGACCACGACGGCGGCGGCCGAAGCGGCGTAGGACGCGGTGTCCACGCCATTGCTGCCCTGCAGCGTATCCGCGCCGCCGCGGCCCTGAAGCAGGTCGTTGCCATCGCCGCCGGCCAGCACATTCGCCGCGGCGTCGCCGGTCAGCGTGTCGTTATAGATGGTGCCGGTCAGGTTCTCTATGCCCGTCAGGATATCGCCCTCGGCATCGCCGCCCGAGCCGGTGCCGTTGACCGTGACCACGACCGCGGCGGAGGAGAAGGTGTAGCTCACCCTGTCGATGCCGGCGCCGCCCTGCAGCGTGTCGGCGCCGCCGAGGCCCTGGAACACGTCGTCGCCATTGCCCCCGGTCAGCACATTGTTCCCGGCGCCGCCCTGCAGCGCATCGTTGAAGGCCGACCCTATGACGTTCTCCACGGCCAGCAAGTCGCCCTCAGCGGTGCCGCCGGTGTTGACGTTGGTCAGCAGGTTGATGGTCACAGCCGCATTGGACGCGGCATAGGTCGCCGTGTCGGTGCCGGCCAGGCCGTTCAGCGTGTCGGCCCCGGCGCCGCCATCCAGCACGTCATTGCCGTTGCCGCCTGTAAGGCTATTGACCCCGGCGCTGCCGATAAGCACGTCATCGAAGTTGGAGCCCCTGACGTTCTCGATACTGGTGTAGGTATCGCCCGTGGCATCGCCGCCGGATGCGGTGCCGGTGGCGAGGTTGACGGTCACCGCGGCGTTGGAATCGGCATAGCCGATGGTGTCGGTGCCGGCGCCGCCGTTGATCTGATCGCCGTTCTTGCCGCCCTCGAGATAGTCGTTGCCGTTACCGCCATTCAACGTGTCGGTGCCATTGCCGCCGATCGCGCTGAAATTGTCGCCGTAGAGCTCGTCGTTGCCGTCGAGGCCGTTGAGGATGTCGTTGCCGCCGCCCCCGGACAGGATGGTGTTGATCGATTGATTGGCGGTCTGGATGTCGTCGAAGGCCGTGCCCAGGGTCCATTCAATGTTGAGGACGGTGGTGCCCCCGGCCCCGAACCCGGACACGGTCCCGGCGGCCAGGTTGACGGTGAGGCCCGCGCCCCAGACGCGGAGGTCGAGGATGTCGGCGCTGCCGGTTCCGCCGTCCATCGTGTCGCCGCCGCCGGTGAGCTGGATGTAGTCGTTGCCGCCGCCGCCGCTGATGACGTTCTTGCCGCTGTCGCCGCCGAGCTGGTCGTTGAAGGCGGTGCCAATGAGGTTCTCGAACCCGCTCGCCGTGTCGCCCTGGGCCTCGCCTCCCTGATGGACGTTGTTCAGGGCGACCGCGATGCCCGCGGTGGCGTTGGCGTAGGTGAGCGTATCGATGCCGGCGCCGCCGCTCATCGCATCGGCGCCTGCGCCGCCGGCAATGGTATCGTTGCCGCCCAGTCCACTGAGCGTGTCATTGCCAGCGCCGCCATTGATGATGTCGATGCCGTCGGGATTGGCTGGGTTGCCAGGATCGGTGCCTGTGAGCGTGTCGGGGCCGGCTGTGCCGTTGAGGGTCTGGGTCATCGATCGCCTCCCGTGCTGAAAATACAACTTTTCAAGCGCGCGCCATAAGGCCCGCAACTGCTATTCGAGGTTGTAGCTTAAACGATCGACACGTCTACCAGACGAAGCGGTCTACGGTTCGCCGCATCTGGAGATGGCTAAAAAGCGATTAATTGCGCGTCTCAAAATTCAGAGGGGCAATCAGAGACGGAGACTGTCATACGAGACTCCCGTACGGCGGCGCACGAGGCCTGATATCAGGGCAATCTTTTTGAGTCAGGCTCTCGGCAAAACGTGACCCCGGCAGGACATCTCACGTCTGGACTGACACATCCGGCTCCTCGGCCAGAGGCCCGAGCAGCACCTTGCCGAAGAGAGGCTGGTAGCGTTTGCGCTGCGCCGGATCTTCCTTGAACGAGATCGCATACTGGCCGATCTGGTGGAAATAGGTGATGCGGGCACGTACGATGCTCTCGTCCGACGCATAGCCCATCGCCAGGAAGGAGCGCTCGAGCAGCGAGATGCGCAGATCGTCGATCTCCGCCACTTCCTTGCCGAGCGATTTGGAGGTGCGCGCCCAATCGCGCACCGCCAGATCGAGCAGCGGGCTGAACGGTTCCTCATCGACCCAGACATGGACGATGGTGGAGAAGAACGCGTAGCCGTCTATCTCGGTCGTTTCGCGCAACTTCCAAAACGGCGCGCAGTTTATGCGCCGCCACTCCTCCAGAAGCTCGTCGTGAAGATCCTTCAGGCTGGAAAAGTGAAAGTAGAAGCTGCCGCGGGTGACCTTGAAGCGCCGTGCCAGACGATCGATCTTCACCTCGGCGATGCCGCGCTTCTCCAGCACCTTCCTCGCCGCCGCGACCCAGGACTCGCGGCTCAGCGTCTGGCGCGGAGCGGCCGAGATCTGTCGTTTCGCCGCAGTTCTAGCGGATGGTCGTGCTGATTTCATCAAGGACCATCTCCATTCGGACCGGCCCGATGTTCTCTGCACGGGGCCAATTCAATACAGCCGATGGCAGCCGCCGGCGAAAGGCGCGGATTTGGCCATCCACCACTCGTTGATCACGGCAGCGAACCGATGCGCTCCAGCATCAGCTCGAAGAAGGGCGCCGGCTCGATGCGGCGCAGCACGTTGCAGTTCTTCGGGCGTCTGGTGACATGCCACCAGTCGACGACCGTCATGCCGATCGTCTCCGGCGAGACGATGTCGACCGTCACGTTGCACTGGCGCTGCTCGTAGATCTTCGGGGCAAGCAGATAGCCGGTCACGCAGGCATCGTGGATCGGCCGGGCAGCGGTGGGGAACTTGTGGCTGCCGTACTGGCGAAAAAAGTCCGCCATGTTTGCAGCCTCGATCGCAGCGCGGCTGCCGGTGGCACGCAGTTGGTCCAGCCATTCCGGCGTCATCTGCGCGCTGTAGGTGCAGTCGATCGGCGCCATGGTGACCGGGACGCCGGAGTGGAAGACCTTGTGGGCGGCGTGCGGGTCGACAAAAATGTTGAACTCGGCGGCCGGCGTGGCATTGCCGCCCTCGAAGAATCCGCCGCCCATCAGCACCACCTCGCGGATACGCGGGACGATGCGCGGCTCCATGGTCATCGCCATGGCGAGGTTGGTCATAGGCCCAAGCGTGCAGACGGTCAGTTCGCCCTCCGGCGCGTCCATGATGGCGCGCGTCAGGTAGTTGACGGCATGCTCGGCTTGCAGCGGCGTGACCGGCTCGGGCAGGTCGGCACCGTCGAGGCCGGTCTCGCCATGCACATATTCGGCGGTGATCAGTTTTCTGACCATCGGCGCCGGACAGCCGGCAAACACCGGCACGTCCGGCCGGCCGGCGAGCTCGATCACCTTGAGCGCGTTCTTCGCTGTCAGCGCGAGCGGCACGTTGCCGCCGACGGTGGTGACGCCGACCACTTCGAGTTCCGCCGGCGAGCCCAGCGCGAACAGGATGGCGAAGGCGTCGTCCTGGCCCGGATCGGTGTCGATGATGATTTTTCGGGGCGCCATTTTCGTCCGATCCTGCTTGCATTCGATGGGGCTTGCCGATAGCACGCCGATGTGTAGAGATACAGTACTGTATCTTATGTTCAAGGCAGGACGACAAGGATGTTTACGAGCGCGCGCGGCGACTTTTCCGAGATTCCGATGCTGGATGTCTCCGGCCTATACAGAGCGGACGAAGGGGCGATCCGCGCGGTCGCGCAGACGTTGCGCGGCTATCTCGAGAACATCGGTTTCCTCTATGTCGTGGGTCACCCGATCCCGCGCGCCGACGTCGAGGCGGTGCGCGAGGCCGGCAAGAAATTCTTCGCGCTGCCGGACGAGGAAAAACTCAAGCTGAAGATCGACAAGAATTTTCGCGGCTACCTGCCCTTCGCCGGTTCGACCATCGTCACTTCCTCGGTCGCCACGGTGAGCAAGCCCAACCAGAGCGAATCGATCTTCTTCATGCACGAGGTCGAGGCCGACGATCCGCGCGCGCTTGCCGGCAAGCCGCTGCAGGGGCCGAACCAGTGGCCGGACGAGGCGCTGTTGCCGGACTTCCATGCGACGATCCAGAACTATGTGGACGAGATGAGCACGCTGGCGCGCAAGCTGGTCGGCGCGATCGCCATCTCGCTCGGTATGCCGGCCGACAGCCTGGACGGCTATTTCGAACAACCCACGACTTTCCTGCGGCTGCTGCACTATCCGACGCAGCCGAAGGAGGAGGGCCTGTTCGGCTCGGCGCCGCATACCGACTACGGCTTCATCACCCTGCTCGCCCAGGACGATGTCGGCGGCCTGGAAGTCAAGAACAAGGCCGGCGACTGGGTGCCGGCGCCGCCCGTTCCGGATTCCTTTGTGATGAATGTCGGCGACATCCTTGCCCGCTGGTCAAACGACCAGTTCGTGTCGACGCCGCACCGGGTGATCAACCGCTCGGGGCGCGAACGCTATTCGCAGCCCTTCTTCTTCGATCCGTCGATGGAGGCGATGATCGAGGCGCTGCCGGTCTGCGTGCCGAAAGGCTCGGAGCCGAAATACGGGCCGGTCGAATATGGCGACTATCTGATGGAACGCATCGACAAGAACTACCACTATCGCAAGAAGCTGGCGGCCGAAGCGGCGAGCTCTTGAAGCAAGGCCAGCCGCATGCAGAAATTCGGTCGGCCCGCCATTGGCGGCTCGATCGGAAACCGTCCCTCCGGCCCGATACGTGGGACCGGAGGCGGAACCGAGAGCGTCAAGAAAAACTCCAGAGGAGAATGGGAATGACCAAAGATCTCTTTCAACTGGCGGGGCTTGGCCTTGCCGCGATGGTCACGGTATGGAGCGCTGGTGCATTTGCCGCCGACGTGCCGAAATCGCCCGAGGTCGAGCAAAGCGGCAAGCTCGCCGTCGCCAATACGCTCGACTACGCGCCGTTCGAATACATCGATGCCGAAGGCAAGCAGGTGGGCATCATCATCGAGCTCGCCGGTGAGGTTGCGAAGCTGGTCGGTGCCGAACTCGACGTGCAGCGCACGCCGTTCCCGTCGATGATACCCGGGCTGGCCGCCGGCCGTTTCAAGATCGCCTGGGAGACGTTTTCGGCCAATCCCGAGCGCCTGCAGCAGGTCGACTTCGTGATGTTCGTCAAGGCCGGCATCGCCGCCTCGACCTCACCGGAAAAGAAAGACAGCTTTACCGGCGACATGCCGCTCTGCGGCAAGCGCGTCGGCGTCTCGGCCGGCACCGCGTCCGACTTCCTGGTCGACAAGCTCAGCAAGGAATGCACCGACAAGGGCCAGAAGGCGATTGAGAAGTCGGTGTTCAACTCCTCCACCGACATTGTTCAGGCCGTCCTCTCCGATCGGGTCGACGCGCGCATGGATGACGCCACCGCCTCCTCCTATTTCGAGGTGACCAGCAAGGGCCAACTGGTCGTGCTGCCGACGCTCTACGATGTCGCGCCGCTCGGAATGGCGATCGCCAAGAACGACAAGGGCACCGCCGACATGATGGTGGCGGCACTCGCCGAACTGTTCAAGAACGGCACCTACCAGGCGATCCTCGACAAATACGGCATGGGCGCCTACGCGATCAAGGAACCCTATTTCGTCGGCAGCATGGACGCGCTGCGCGCCGAATGACACAGGCACGGCGCCGGGTCCTTGTACCGGCACCGCTACCCACGGACGACCGAGCGGAGAAGCGATGAGCACGGCTGAACGAAGCCATTCAGGGGCGCAGCCGGCCGTCGCTTCGGTCGCCGAGCGGCTGGTCGTCGTGCCGCGCCGGCACTATGGCATCTGGGTCGGCACGGTGTTCGCCCTGCTCATCGCCTTCTTCATTATCCGAGCCTTCGCCAGCAATCCTGCCTTCGCCTGGGGCACGGCGGCGAGCTACCTGCTCCACCCGCCGATCCTGCGCGGGCTCGGCAACACGCTGATCCTGACCGTGCTGATCATGGCCGTCGCGATCGTGGTCGGGACTGTAATTGCGATCATGCGCGTGTCGCCGAGCCCGGTGCTGCGAACCTTCGCCGGCGTCTATGTCTGGTTCTTCCGCGGTGTGCCGGCGCTGATCCAGCTCATCTTCTGGTTCAACCTGTCGCTGCTCATCCGTGAATTCTCGCTGACGCTGCCTTTCGTCGGCACGCTGTTTTCCATTCGCACCAACGATTTCATGACGCCGTTCTTCTCGGCCGTTGTCGCGCTATCGCTGTGCGAGGCGGGCTACATGGCGGAAATCATCCGCGCCGGCATCAAATCGGTGCCGAGTGGCCAGGCGGAGGCGGCAAGCGCGCTGGGAATGCCCTACCGCATGATCCTGAAGCGCATCGTACTGCCCCAGGCCATGCGTTTCGTCGTGCCGCCCACCGGCAACGAGGCGATCAACCTCTTGAAGATGACCTCACTGGTGACGTTCATCGCCGTCGACGATCTTTTCTATTCCGCACAATCGATCTATGCGCGCACCTTCGAGACCATCCCGCTGCTGATCGTCGTGGCCTTCTGGTATCTCGCGGTGGTCAGCATCATGTCGGTCGGCCAGCACTTTCTGGAGCGGCATTTCGGCCGCAGCGAGGTGCGCCGTGATCCGATGGGCATGCGCATCCTGCGCAACGCCTTCGGGCCGCGACCGGTGGGAGCTGCGCGATGACCAACATCAAGGCCGAGAACCGGGCGCGCTTCGACGTCCCGGCCAACTCCATGGTTTTCGCGCGGGCCGTGCATAAATCCTACGGGCAGTTGGAAGTGCTTAAAGGCGTCGATATCGACGTGTCGGCGGGAACCGTCGCCTGCATCATCGGCCCGTCCGGATCGGGCAAGAGCACGTTTCTGCGCTGCATCAACCATTTGGAGAAACTCAGCGGCGGCATCCTGCTGGTCGACGGCGAATTTGTCGGCTACGACCTGCGCGGCGACAAGCTCTTCGAGGTCAAGGACGACGAACTGTGCAAGCGTCGTGCCGAGATCGGCATGCTGTTCCAGTCCTTCAACCTGTTCTCGCACATGACGGTGATGGAGAACGTGATCGAGGCGCCAACTCAGGTGCGGCGGGTGCCCGTCGATCAGGCGAAGGCGGAGGCGGAAGTGCTGCTCGCCCGCGTCGGGCTTTCCGACAAGGTCGACCGCTATCCGCGCGAATTGTCCGGCGGCCAGCAGCAGCGCGTGGCGATCGCCCGCGCCATGGCGATGAAACCCAAGGTTCTGCTGTTCGACGAGCCGACCTCGGCGCTCGATCCTGAACTGGTCGGCGAGGTGCTGCAGGTTATGCGCGACCTGGCGCGGAGCGGCATGACCATGGTGGTGGTGACCCATGAGATCGGCTTTGCCCGCGAAATCGGGGACGAGCTGATCTTCATGGATGGCGGCGTGATCGTGGAACGCGGCAATCCGCGCGAGATGATCGCCAGTCCGAAATCACCGCGCACCGCCGAGTTCCTATCCAGGGTTCTCTAACTGTCTGAATCGAAATGATGGCATGTTTTGAATACCGCATGACATAGCCGAGATCGACGAGGTGCTGATTGGCGGCCATCCGAAGCGTAGATGAGGCTAGAACCAGTCGGGGAACGCGGCGCGCGCGACCTTCGCCAGCGCCGTTATGTCCTCGTCGGGCACCGAGGAATAAGGCCACAAAAGTCGCGGCCCAATCGCACCCCAGCCGCCGGCCGCCGCCATCGCCTTGTCAAGAGCGGCGTCGCTGACGGCATAGTGTGCCCGAAAGGGCAGGACGTGGTCGGCGAGAAAGGCCTGGATGCGTGCCTGCATCTCCACGGCTGCCTGCTCCCCGGCGCGTATCTCAGCCCACCATCGCAACGCGCCCCTCGGGCTGAGGCAGGCGACGTTGGAGTAGCTGCCATGCGCGCCCTGGGTGTAGCCGGTCGCCAGCGTGTGGCCGGGCACGAAGACAGAAAAGCCGGGCAATTCGCGCCGCATGTCGGCATACCAGCTTGCGTCGCCACCCGGCAGTTTGGCGCCGACAAGCGACGGCACCTCCGCCCGCAATGCGGCGATCGCCTGCAGCGTCAGCCGCCGCTTGGCATGCGGTGGATTGTAGAGGACCAGCGGCAGGTCCGGCGCAGCATCCGCCAGCCCTGAAACGAAACGCGACACCTCTTCGTCGCTCGGCGGCCACCAGTCGGGCAGAGTAAACTGCACGGCCGAAGGTTTCAGCCCCGCGACGCGGCGCAACCTTTCGCGTGCCACACGTGGGTTGGACTGGCTGATGCCGATCTGGAAGGGGATTTTCGCGCGGCCCGCGACCTCGGCCACCAGTTCGCTGAACCGGTCGAACTCGACCTCGGTCTGGCTGTGGAACTCGCAGGCGGTGCCGTTGGAATAGAGTCCGTCGACGCCCGAGGCGCCTAGCCGAGCGATCGTTTCTTGCGTGGCGCTCCAGTCGATCTCGCCATCGGCGCCGACCGCCAGCATGACGGCGCCCCAGATGCCGCGCGGCGCATGCGCGGGCAGGGCGGAGAGATGATCGCTCATGGCGCGAGTCCGGTGTGAAAGAGAAAGGGTATAGGTTCGGCAAATTCGACGGGGTCAGCCGACATAGGCGATCGTCTCCTCCCGGCGGGACTTGTTCGAAGCATAGGCGGCTTCGATGATGGCGATGATCTCGCGCCCATAGGCGCCGGTTACGGGTACGAGTGTCTCCTCGGCAATGGCATCGCGGAAAGCGGCCCATTCGCGTTTTACCGCATTGTGCATCCAGTCGGGCTCGAACGAATCCGGGAGGTCGGTCCACGTACCGTCTCGGCCAATCATCGTTCCGCGATTCATGTCGATGCGCAGCGTTCCGCGTTCGCAGACGAGGTCCATGGCAAAGCCGACAGCGCCATTGCGGTAGCCGACGCTTTGGACCTGACCCATGCCGCCGCGTTTGAAGCGCAGCGCCAGCATCGAGGTATCGTCAGCTTCCTGTTCGTGGAATTTCGCGCCAAGCATGGCGTTCACCGAAGTCACCTCGTCGTCCATCAGCCAGACCAGCCGGTCGAGCGCGTGGATGCCGGCGGTCATCAGCATGCCGCCGCCCGTTGCATTGCGCAGGTGCCAGTCGCGCCGGTTGTGCTCCATCCAGAGTTTTATCATCCAGCTCGAGCCGATCAGCGGCCGGCCAATCGTGCCGTCCTCGATCACTTTCCTTGCGGCCATGCATGGTTTTGAAAAATGGATGAGATGCGCGACCATCAGTTTGACGCCGCCAGCCGCGACGGCGGCGTTTATGGCGTCGCATTCGGCCGCCGTTCGCCCCATCGGCTTTTCAAGCAGAACGTGCTTGCCGGCTCTGGCCGCGCCGATGGCCATTTCGGCATGCATCGCGTGCGGCGTGGCGATGACGACGGCATCGACCCTGTCGTCGGCCAGGAGTTGGCGCCAGTCGGTATAGCCCTTGCCGCCTAATTCGGCGGTGAAATCGGAGAGGGCGGTCGCGTCTTCACGGCAGGCGGCGGCGAGGCGAAGGCCATCGATCTCCCGGATCGCGCGCGCATGCGCCGCACCGAAATTCCCTGCGCCGATAATGCCTACTCCAATCATCGTGCTGCCTTCCGATATGCGGCGTCGATCAGCGACATGGCTTCGACATAGTCGTCCAGGGAAATCGTGGGCGGCATTTTGCGCTGCAGCCGTTCGAATGTGTCGCGCATACACAGGCGGTAGCGCGTGGCCGGCAGTTCGACCGGCAGGTCGATGAACGTATCGTCGTCGAGCGTCGCTGACGTTGCCTTGTCGCCGCGGTCGATCAGCGTGGCGTTGGCGCTGACGATGCGCCATTCGAAGTCGCCACCCGGCAGCATCGATGCAAACGTATAGCCGGCCTCGATGGTGAAGACCGCGCCGGCTTCATCCTCCAGCACCAGCAGAGCATAGTCCTCGACCGGCGAAATGTGGATGCGGTTGCCGATCGATGCATATCCGAGGCTGAGCTTGCCGCTAGCAAGGCTGAGCGCAGCATCGACGCCGTGAATGCCAAGATTGCGCAGGGCGCCGCCACCGCCGATCGCGGGATCGACGACCCAAGCCACGCCGTCGGTGGCATAGCGTTCCGGCGGTCCGTTGACGATGCGAAAATGCGCGTGCGCGATTTTGCCGGCGCGGCCCACTTGCCGAAGTCTTTGAAAGGCGGTCACCGCCGGCCCGAAGCGATTGGGCAGTGGTACACCGACGAAGGCTTTCCGCTGGCGCGCCAGATCGCGCAGCTCCACCAAGGCTGCCGAACTGCTCGCGGCAGGCTTTTCCAACATCAGAGGAATGCGGGCCTCGATCACGCGGTGCGCATATGCCGGCACCGTCGAAGGATGCCCCATCAGCACGACGAGATCGGGCGCGATTGAAAGAACCTGTTCGAATGTAGCAAGTGCGTTCAGCGAATTACGCACCGCAAAGCCGCGCGCGTGCTCCGGGTTCTCGTCCCAAACCCTGACAATTTCGGCTTCCGCCCAGCGCGCCGCATCGAGATGCATGCCGGCATGCCAATGGCTCGTGCCGGCCAGAACGACTTTCATTCCCGGTTATTCCCTCTTATGGCCTTGCAGGATATCCTACAAGTCGCTATACGACAAGTCATCAACCTCCTTGGTGGCTTTGTCATCCAGATCACTCGCGTGGCGCAGAGAGAAAATGACGGTAGTGAAGTCGATCGAACCGCTCAGCCGGCCGCCGCTTCTCCACGTCTCCGTGCAGGAGAGCCTGCGCAACTACATCGCAGCGAACAGCCTGAAGGCTGGCGATCCGTTGCCGCCGGAGACATTTCTGGCGCAGCAGCTCGGCGTTGGCCGCAACTCGGTGCGCGAGGCGATCAAGGCGCTGGAATCGATCGGCATCCTGGAAACGCGGCGCGGCATCGGCGTCTTCGTCAAGGAATTCTCGTTCAAGCCGCTGCTCGACAACCTTGCCTACGGACTTCAGGACTCGTTGCGCGATGTCGAGGAACTGCGCGAGATCCGCCGTGTGCTCGAGACGGGTCTGATCGCCAAGACGATCGAGATGATCGATGCGGCTGATATCGTCGAGTTGCGCCGGCTTACCGAAAGCATGCGCCAGCGCGCCGAGCGCAACGAGAGCTTTGCGGAAGAGGACCAGCAGTTCCACCAGATGCTGTTCCGCTGCCAGAACAACCGCATGCTGAGCGCTCTCATCGACATCTTCTGGGTGGCGTTCAACAAGGCGTCGAATTTCACCAATCTCGACAATCCGACGCCGCTCGCCACCTGGCGCGATCACCACGAAATCGTCGAGGCGGTTGCCGCCAAGGATGTCGACGGGGCGCGGCGCCGGCTCGACGATCACTACAGGGGCATCCAGCAAGTCATCGCCAAAAACCGCACAACCTGAAAAATGCCAAGGGAGGAAACCATGCGCATCAAGACGATAGCGATCGCCACCGCGCTGCTGCTCGGCAGCGGCCTGCCAACGGTCGTCCAGGCCCAGTCGCCAAAGACAATCGCCGGCGGTTTCGACGTCGGTCCAGGCGGGCTGCCCAAGAACTTCAATCCGCTGGTTTCGACCGCCGGCTTCACCTGGCTCAGCAACTATTACGAGCCGCTGATCCTGTGGAATGCCGACCTGACCCAGCTCACCGGCGCCCTTGCCAAGGATTACAAGGTCAGCGACGACCAGCTTAACTATACGTTCAACCTGGCCGAAGAGACTTGGCACGACGGCAAGCCGTTCACATCCAAGGACGTGAAGTTCACCTTCGAACTGGCGAAGAACAAGGCCTCGGGCAGCCTCTTTGCCGCCCGTCTGGGCGACATCGCCTCGGTCGAAACCCCCGACGATCGGACCGTCGTGATCAAGCTATCCAAGCCGAACGCTTCGTTCCTGGCGATCATCACACAGATATTGATCCTGCCGGAGCATGCGCTTGCAGGCATGGCGCCGGAATCGCTGGCGAACAGCACCTGGTGGTCGACGACCCCGGTCGGCACCGGACCCTACAAGTTCAATCGTTATGTCACAGACCAGTATGTGGAACTGGCGGCCGACGACGACTATCGCGGCGGCAAGCCGAAGGTCGACGTGCTGATCAACCGCTATTTCGAGAACCCGGCCGCGGCCGTCGCGGCGCTCAGGGCCGGCGAGATTCAGTTCACCTATGTCGAACCCGACGATGCGGCGGCGTTCAAGACCGACGCCAACTTCAAGGTCATCGAGGGCGGCTCCTATGTCGTCAACTATATCGGCCTCAACCAGAAGGTCGATCTCTTCAAGGACATAAAAATTCGCCAGGCGATCATGTATGCGATCGACCGGAATGCGATCATCGAGAGCCTCTACGGCGGCGCAGCCAAGCCGGCAAATTGCGGTTATGTCGCGCCGCAACTCATACCGGAAGGGCTGGAGTCCTATGCCTATGATCCGGAAAAGGCGAAGGCGCTTCTGGCCGAGGCGGGCTGGGACAAGATCAATGGCGACAAGCCGATCACCTGGCTGACCTATTACGGCTCGCCGCAGGCGGCCAATGTCATGGCCGCCGTCCAGGCGATGCTGGCGCAGGTCGGCATCAATGTCGTGCCGCGCGTCGTCGATACGCCGACCTACAACGGCATCGTCTACAAGGAAGGTACGCCGAACTGGAACGAGTTCCCGATGATCTATGCCGGCTTGCAGAACGGACCGAACCCGGCCGGCCTAAACCCGGGCCTCAACATGTCCCAGCTTCCGCCGGCCGGGTTCAACACGATGCGCATCGAGTTCGACGATCTGAGCGCCGCCTTCGACAAGGCGCTTGGCGAGACCGATAAATCTAAGCTCGATGCCGCCTGGCAGGACGTCTGCAAGGTCATGAACAAGGAGCTTCCCTGGGCAACGCTCTGGGTGGCCAACCGCTACGGTGTCGCCTCCAACAAGCTCAAGGACTTCGTGTGGACGCCCGCGCCCGCCGGCGGTCCTTTCGCGGCCCATCCCGAGACCTGGGATATCCGGTAAGCTGGAGCAGGCGGGTCTCTCCCGTCCCGCCTGTGGGACGGGCATCTCTTCAACGCCGGTCCCACTTCATCCATTTCCGGAAAGCCGATGCTGAGCTTCATCGCCCGACGCTGCGCCACTGGATTGCTGATGCTGGTCGCGCTGAGCGTCCTCATCTTCATCCTGCTGCGCCTTGCGCCCGGCGACCCGATCGATGCCTACATCAACCCCTCGTCGCCGATGTCGGCATCGGACCTCGAGACGCTGCGGGAGCGGCTCGGCCTCGACCAGCCGCTGCCGCTCCAGTATTTCGGCTGGCTGCGCGCGGCCCTCTCGGGCGATTTCGGCTACTCGATCCAGCGCAGTGGCGTGCTGGTGCTGCCGCTCGTCATGGACCGTATCTGGCCGACCGTGCTGCTGATGGGCACGGGCCTGGCGATCGCCATTGTCGTCGGGGTCGCCGCCGGCATCTACAGTGCGGTGCGCCGCAACGCGTGGCCCGACATTCTAATGTCGGTGCTGTCCTTTGTCGGCATATCGAGCCCCGCCTTCCTGACGGCGCTGCTCGGCCTCTATTTCTTCTCAGTGCTGCTGCGCTGGGCGCCATCCGGGGGCATGCAGACGGCAGGCGCGCCATTCTCGGTCGGCGACGTGCTCGCCCATCTGATCCTGCCGGCCTGCCTGCTGTCGATCGGCCACGCGGCGCTGATCATGCGCTATATGCGCGCCTCGCTGCTCGAAGTGCTGAGCCAGGACTATGTGCGGACCGCACGCGCCAAGGGCGTGCGCGAGTTCTGGGTGATTATCAAGCATGCCACCCGCAATGCACTGCTGCCGGTCATCACGCTGATCGGATCGACAGTGGGCATCGCCGTCGGCGGCGCGATTTTCCTCGAAAGCGTCTTCAACTGGCCGGGCATGGGGCTGCTGCTGGTCAATGCGGTCGGCACGCGCGACTATCCGGTGATCATGGGCGCGACGCTGGTCATCGGCGCCTGCGTCATCCTGGTCAACATCCTCACCGACGTCGCCTACGCCTTCGTCGATCCGCGCATCCAGGTGGGATGATGACGGCCGCCGCGATCGAACCGCCAGCCATACGGCGCACCAAAGGACCGCTGCGCCGCGCGCTCGACCGCTTCATCGAGAACCGTGCCGCACGCGCCGGCCTGTTCATCCTCGTGCCCGTGCTGCTCGCGGTCATGACGTATCACTGGTGGTGGCCCTACGCGCCGAATGCGATCGACCTGAAAGCCATGAACAAGGGACCGTCGGCTGCGCATTGGCTAGGCAGCGACGGCGTCGGCCGCGATGTCTTCGCCCGGCTGATGCAAGGCGGACGAATTTCGCTGCTGGTCGCGGTGTGCTCGGTGGCGATCTCCCTGGTCATAGGCTTCCTCGTCGGCGCGATCGCGAGCTTCGGCGGACGGGTCGTCGATGCAACCGCGATGCGTTTCGTCGATCTCGCCATGACGCTGCCGCCGGTCATCTTTCTCCTGGTGCTTGCCTCGATCGCCGGCACCGGCATCGCGCCGACGATCCTCGTCATCTCGCTGCTCTCCTGGCCTGTCCTGTCGCGCATGGTGCGGGCCCGGCTGCTCGAACTGCGCGAGCGCGACTTCGTCGTGGCCGCGCGCGGCATGGGGGCGGGGCTGCCGCACCTCCTGTTTCGCCACGGCCTGCCCAACTGCATCGACATATTGGTCGTCTACGCGACCTTGCAGATCGCCAACGCGATCCTGCTGGAAGCCGGCCTCTCCTTTCTCGGGCTCGGCATCGCGCCGCCGGAGGCGAGCTGGGGCAACATGCTCAACCTGGCGCGCTCCACCATCGTCCTCGAACAATATCCCTGGCAGTGGATGTTTCCCGGCGCCGCCCTCGTTCTCACCGTTCTCGCCATCAACTTCATCGGCGACGGCCTGCGTGATGCTTTCGATCCTCGATCCGATCTCAACTGAAGGTTCCAAGAATGCCCCTTTTTACCGGCGTCGTGCCACCCGTCGTCACTCCCCTCAATGCCGATTACAGCATCGACTTCCCGTCGTTCACGCGAACGCTGGAGAACCTGCTCGATGGCGGCGTCCACGGACTGTTCGTGCTTGGATCGACCAGCGAGGTGGTGTTTCACGAGGCGGAAGCGCGCAAGGCGATCGTCGAGCACGCGGTGAAAGTGAACAATGGGCGCGTGCCGGTCTTCGTCGGCGTCATCGACCCGACGACCGACCGCGTCATCAACCATTCGAAGATCGCCAAGACGGCCGGCGCCGACGCGATCGTGGTCACCGCGCCCTTCTACGCGCGCACCAGCCAGCCGGAGATCGCCGATCATTTCCGCTACATCAAGGATGCGATCGACATCCCGATTATCGCCTATGACATCCCGGTCTGCGTGCACGTGAAGCTGGAGCGCAAGACGACGGTGACGCTGGCGAAAGAGGGGACAATCGCCGGCCTGAAGGATTCCAGCGGCGACGACGGCAATCTGCGCTACGTACTGATGGACATGGCCGGCGACACCAGCTTCTTCGGTATGACCGGCTCTGAGATCATGGTCGATACGGCGCTTGCCATGGGTGCGCATGGCGTCGTGCCGGGCATCGCCAATGTCGACCCGCACGGCTACGTCAGGATGTGGAACCTGATGCAGGCCGGCAACTATGCCGAGGCCCGCGTCGAACAGGAGCGCCTGCTGAGGCTGTTCGAGATCGTGTGGATCTCGCTTGGCCGCACCAGCGCCGGCTCGGCCGGTGTCGGCGCCTTCAAGACCGCGATGCGCAGCCTCGGCATCATTGCCACCAACCGGATGGCGCGGCCGCAGCGCGACCTGAACGCCGAAGAGGCGGCGAGGGTGGACGCAATCCTCCGCGACGTCGGTCTGCTCCGCTGACGATGCAAGCGCCGATCCTCCAGATATCAGGCTTGCGAACCGTGTTCCGCATCGCGGGCCGCGACATCGCGGCCGTGCAGGATATCGACCTCACGATCGGCTCCGGTGAAACCGTGGCGCTGGTCGGCGAATCCGGATCGGGCAAGTCGGTTACCAGCCTGTCGATCATAGGGCTCCTGCCAAAAAAGATCGGCCATATCGCGGAGGGGCGCATCTCGATCAGGCGCCGCGACGGGTCGGTCACCGAACTGACCGGGCTCGACACCGAGTCGCTGCGCCGCGTGCGCGGCAACGACATCGGCATGGTCTTTCAGGAGCCGATGACCAGCCTGAACCCGGTTTACACGATCGGAGAACAGATCGCCGAGCCGATCCGCATCCATCTCGGCAAATCGCTTCGCGAGGCGGCGGCCGAGGCGGTGCGGCTCCTGGCGCAGGTGGGCATTCCGGATCCCGCGCGCCGCGCGAAACAGTATCCGCATGAGCTCTCCGGCGGCATGCGCCAGCGTGCCACCATCGCGATGGCCCTGTCCTGCAACCCCACCTTGCTGATCGCCGACGAGCCGACCACCGCGCTCGACGTGACGATCCAGGCGCAGATCCTCGACCTGCTCGCCGATCTCCAGGCGGAACGCGGCATGGGCATCCTCTTCGTCACCCACAATCTCGGCGTGGTCGCCGAGATCGCCGACCGAGTTGCCGTGATGTATGCGGGGCGCATCGTCGAGACCGGCCCGGTGAGCGAGGTCTTCGCCCGCCCGCGCCATCCCTATACCGTCGGGCTGATGCGCTCCGTGCCGCGGCTCGGCCAGGCGACCGTGCTGAAACAGGCCGGCACGCCGCTGCCGACAATCGCCGGCAACGTTCCGTCGCTGGCGATGCTGCCCAAGGGCTGCTCGTTCGCGCCGCGTTGCCCCATGGCCATCGACGCCTGCCGCGCTGCCGTGCCGCCGTTGTTCCAATCTAGCCCGATGCAGTCCAGCCGTTGCATTCGCTGGGAGGAGCTATGACCGCGCCGGCTCCCTATCTTTCGGTCCGAAAACTGACCAAACATTTCGCCCCGACGGCGTTTTCGCGCGGGCCGGTGGTCAAGGCGCTGCAGGATATTTCGTTCGACATCCCGCGCGGCCAGGTAGTGGGGCTGGTCGGCGAATCCGGCTCGGGCAAGACGACCATCGGCCGCTCGGTGCTGCGGCTGATCGAACCGACCTCGGGCGAGATACGCTTCGACGGCAAGGATATCGTCAAGCTCGGCGCCGGCGAACTGCGCCGCCAGCGCCGCACCATGCAGTATATTTTCCAGGACCCCTTCGCCAGCCTCTCGCCGCGCATGACGATCGGGCAGATCCTCACCGAAGGGCTCGACATACAGGGCATCGGCAACCGCGCCGAGCGGCGTGCGCGTGCCGAAAAGGCGCTGGCCGCGGTCGAGTTGCCGGCCGATGCCTACGACCGCTACGCGCATGAGTTTTCGGGTGGCCAGCGGCAGCGCATCGGCATTGCCCGCGCCTTGACACTCGAGCCGGAATTCATCGTCGCCGACGAGCCGGTCTCGGCGCTCGACGTGTCGATCCAGGCCCAGGTGATCAATCTTCTGCGGGACCTGCAGGTGCGGCTCGGCCTGACGATGCTGTTCATCTCGCACGATCTCGCGGTGGTCGAGTACATCTGCGACACGGTCATCGTGCTCTATCTCGGGCGCATCATGGAGATCGCACCGGCGGCGAGCCTCTACGCCCGGCCGCAGCATCCCTATACGCGGGCGCTGCTGTCGGCCATTCCTTCGCCGGACGCGACGAAACGGCCGCGCCGCCAGATCTTGAAGGGCGATATTCCGAGCCCCGCCAACCCGCCCTCGGGCTGTGTCTTCCGCACTCGCTGCCCCCATGCGATCGAAGCCTGCGCCAGGGTCGTGCCGGAGTTGCTGGAGACCGATGCAGGCCACCTCAAGGCATGCATCCGCGACGACATTCCGGCATTAAGCCCTTGAAGCCGGAATGACAGGGGGAAATAGGCGACCTTGGATGCGTACGAAACAGGTTGTGGTTCAAGCATTGGGCTTGTGGTGCAGACGATTGTACGAACTTGCGCGAACAAGCACCCGGCCGTCAGTTTGCCGGGACGACCAGCGGCTTGCCTTTTTCGACAATGTAGGTTGCGAGTTCGGCAGCGTTCCCAGTGCCGACATTCTTCGCCGAATGAATCGCTCCGGCTGGAATGAAGAGGACCTCACCGGGTTTGAGTGTTATCGGCTGCTGGCCTTCGATCTCGTATTCAAGCGAACCTTCGAGGACGTAGACAATTTCTTCACCGGGATGGGAGTGCTTCGGCGCTAAAACACCTGGCGCGATATCAACGCGCACCTGAACGACCTCACGCCCGGCAATGCTTAACTCATGCCGCTGGAGATCGGTTCGCTTGATCCCGTCCTGGGCTAGTGCCGCGCTCAACGCTGCGTCGCTTCCGACGATCAATATCGTCGTCAGCATCGCCGGAATAATCAAAAACCCGTTCAGCCGTGCTGGCATTGCAATCTCCTGATTGATTTGTTTGGTTGCTGAAGGCCCTGAAGAAATAGGGCGGCGGCACACCGCTGCCCTATTCTGCATGGGTCTAGAGAGGCAGTTCCCTGCCGGTGTGCTCGGCCACCATGTATTCGGCGTACCAGTCCGGCCAGTTGACATCGTGCCGGCCGCCATCGTGCTTTTTATGTTCGCCATGCGCGGCGGCGGCGCGGCGGAGCGCGGCAGCCAGATCCGGTACCGGGACGAAGCTCGTCGTATTGGGGTCGACCCGCCCAGGGAATCGGGCGGTGATCTCCTGGAGCAGCCAACTGTTGCCGTCAGGATCGCTGAAGGCGGCGAACGAGACGTAGCTGCGCCCTTCCGGATCGCGGCCGCTAACTGCGGGCTGCCCCGGACCGGAACGGTGGAACACTTCGCTCACATCCGCACCCCGGCCGACGAGTTCGGCGCGCGCCGTCTCGATGTCCGATACCACGAGGACCGGTCGTTGGGTCGAACTCGGCGCTGCCGAGGTGATGCCCTTCCCGAAGTGGATGGAACCGGGTGAACCCGGAGGGGTGAACTGATCTGCTAAGTTCGCCCAGTCCTCAGTCCATCGCATAAGATGATCAAGTTCGCCGATGAGGATGCTATGATCGCGCCCAATTTCCTTGAAGGACACCTCTGGTAGGTTCAGCCCAGCTTCCACAATTTCACGCAACAACTCGGCAGCTTTCGAATTGAGCCGGCGCCAGGTCTCGGATGCTGATTTCCAATCTTCTCGCAGTTCCACGACTGTCGGTGCCGTCAGGTATTCGCGAACGATCTCCTCCAGGTCGGACCGGGAATCCGCCGACATTTCACCGAATGCGTCGGTGATTTGCCGCCATTCCTGATCGCTGTAGCGAAAGTCTAAAGCGTAAGGAAGTTGTGCCCCGGCGTGCCCCTAGTGGTTTCATCGGCGTGTGCATGGCACTTAACTCGTTGAAATTATTGGCGCGCCCGAAGAGATTCGAACTCCTGACCCCCAGATTCGTAGTCTGGTGCTCTATCCAGCTGAGCTACGGGCGCGCGACGGCCGCGAGACACGACCTGCAAGGGCCGACCGACAGGCCGACCGCAAGCGAGGAGTTCCCTAATCGCTGGCTTTCGGAAAAGCAAGCCGCTCCGGGAAACTTTTGCCGGCACCTGTGGAGGGAGGCTATCGCATTTGCGTTGTGAGATGGACGAGATGGGCATCGTTCCCGTGGCGGCAAAGTGGATGCGCCAGTCCTGCCGGCTGCGTCAGCCGTGCCGGCGCAGGCCGCCGCGGGCTTCGTCGAGTTTTACCGGCTGGTCGGGGATGGTCACCGAAAACACGGTGCGGCCGCCCATGCTCTCGACGAGTTCCAGCGAGCCGCCATGGGCGCGCACCAGTTCATGGGCGATGGCGAGACCCAGCCCGGTGCCGCCGCTGCGCGCCGCGCCGCGGAACGCCGCGAACAGGTTTTCGCGCGCCTTCTTCGGCAGGCCGGGACCGGTGTCGGTCACCAGGATGCGGCTGACGCTGCCCTGCCGCTCGGCGGTGACGCTCAGCCGGTTGACGGCGGCCGCCTCGGTCTCGGCCGTCATCGCCTGCACCGCGTTGCGGCAGAGATTGGTCAGGATGCGAAAGAGCTGCTCGGCGTCGGCGTCCACCTCGAAGGCGGCATCGACGCCGTTGACGAATTCGATGCCGCTCTCCGGTTCGATGCCGAGCAGATTGTGGACTTCGTCGACGACTTGCCTGAGCCGCAGCCGCCGGCGCGCCGGCGGCGGCTCCTGTGTGCGGCCATAGGCGAGCACGCCCTCCGAATAGGAGACGGCGCGGTCAAGCGCACGCAGCAGGCGCGGCGCCAGCACCTGCACGGTCGGATCCTTCACCGTGCCCAGCCTGTCCGACATCAGTTGCGCGGAAGCCAGGATGTTGCGCATGTCGTGGTTGATTTTTGAGACGGCGAGGCCGAGGTCGGCCAGGTGTTTCTGCTCGCCCAGCGTCTTCTGCAGCCTTGTCTGCATCTCGGCCAGTTCGCGCTCGGCGACGCCGATCTCGTCGCCGCGATCCTCCGGCCGGATGATGCGGCCGGGATCGTCGGGCTGGCGCGAGAAATCGAGCATGGAGCGCGTCATCGCCCGGACCGGCCGGATCATGATGCGGTCGATCGTGTAGAAGACCAGCGTGGCGGTGACCAGCGCGATCAGCAGCGAAAACAGCGCGACGTTGCGCGAATAGGTGAGCATCGCCATGCGCAGCCGGCTGTCGGGGATGATCAGCTCGAATTCCTTGTTGCTGTCGCCGACCTCGCCGAAGACGCGCAATACGCGATTGCCGCCATAGACCAGCGTGTCGACCGCGCCGGTCATCGCCTCGAAAAGGCTGGTGTTGCCGAGGTCGATGTGCTCGTCGACTTCCGGCGGCACCTCGGTGACCACCAGCAGGCGCGACATGCCGTCGTCGCGCACGGCGATGGCCTTGGCGCCGATGGCCATCAGCACGTCGTCCTGCACCTGGCGCGACAGGCTGTTGGCGTCTTCCTCGACCAATATAACGGAGAGCGCGGCCGCGGTGCCGAGCCTCTCCTCCAGCCAGCCCAGCCGGAAATTGGCGACCGATGGCACGAAGATCAGCACTTCGGCGATGAGCACGAAACAGGCGGTCAGCACCAGAAGCTTCGCCGAAAGCCCGCGCGCCAGCGAGACCGTCCTCGCCGGATCCGCTGTGTCTTTGACTTCCCCAATCTGCCGGTCGCTCATGCGGCCGTTCCGGTTCCTTCTGGGCGGCCGCACAATGTCCTCCGGACTGGAGGGCGGCGTCCGCAAAGCAATGAATGCGGCGCGCCGGCACCATTCGGGCAGCATGATGAAGATAGGTGATCGTATCGCGTTTGCCAAATTGGCCTATGGAAGCAGTCCCGATGGGCAGGAGGTTTTGCCTTTTGCGGGAAGAAATCGTTCCCGCATGCAGCCTCCGTCGCTGCCGAGGCGCAAAAAATCCGCGCCGGCCATCGATTTTCGGCTTTTCAGGTTCGAGGCGGCACGCGTCATGACGTATCGCGCCGCGGCGGCTCCAGCGCGTAGTACGCCATGGCATTGGCGTGCGCCAGAATCTCGTCGACCTCGCGGATGTTCTTGCGTTTCGGAACATCCGGATCGAAACGCGGCAATCTTCCGCCGGGCGGACGCCCACGCCGCAGCGGCGAAAAACGCCGGAACCGCACCGGGCCCGGCTTGCCCTGCGCTGCCGCCGCGTCGCGGGCCGCTTTGTCCCGTGCAAGGCCTGCGTCGTTGCGCGCCTTCCAGCGGGCGAAACACTGTGCCTGTCCCGGAAGGTCGTCGAGTGCCTGACCCAGCGCATCCAGCCTGAGCGTCAGTTTTGCCGCATTGATCGGGTCGTTCTGCGACGGCGGCGATGGCGGCGGCGGGACGTATGGCGCATCGTCGTCGAGCGACCGGATGCGCGGCACGGCATGCGCGGGAACATATCGGCGGCGGATGCGGAACGGGTATTTGAGAGGATCGAGCAGCGAAAGGTTTTGTCCACGCGGCCTGGCGGCGCGCCGTTCGGCGGCCTTCCGCTCGGCCTCAAAGCGGGCAAAATCTTCTCTCGACAGGTTGACGGCAAGGCCGAGGCGGCGCATGGCGGCCACCGTGTCGGAAATTTTTGACTTGAGCTTTCGCGGACGCAGCGGCGGCAGCGTCACCACGATGCCTTGCGCCGCCGCGATGATCAGCCGCCGCGCGGCGGATTCGGCGGGGCGCAGCAGCAGCAGAATGGCACGGTAGAGATGGCGCGGCAGGCAAAGCGCCGGAGACGGCTTTTTTCTCCCCGTCTTTC
>NZ_JBIRCY010000124.1:0-7641 GCF_044326205.1 Mesorhizobium sp. IMUNJ 23232 | reverse complement strand
CCACTGGCAACCGGTCGACAACACATACATCAGCCCATTGACCACCTCGCGCAGCTTCACGCTCCGCTTGCCGCCGCCTGGCCTGCCGGGCGGGATCAGCGGTTCGATCAGCGCCCATTCCTCATCGGTCAGATCGCTCGGATAACGCAGATGATCACGGTTGTAGCGAGCCCGGTTCTCGGCGGTCCACATCGGCGCATTCCTTCTCGAATCATGCCGAACAAGGAATCACAACCGATCCAAAACCAGAAACTCAAAATCCGACAACCGATTCTGCCCGCTCACAAAGTCCCCGGACGGACACTAAGTTTTAGATTTTGCGATCGTTTACGCAATTTTGCACAACATCAAACTCAACCTGTTCACAGTGTTACGGCTGGCGGCAGCTGGAACAAAGATCGAACACACAACGAGCATCATACAACAGTTTATGTCGATGTAGCAGACGTATGCAAAGATCGAAGCATTTCCGATTCCGAAAGGGTGGCCATCGGGTCAAAACTTAAAGATTTGGCAGACGTCTCAGTTGTTATTAGAGAGTCAGGGAGCTGCGTCGGTCGTATTTTGAAAGAATGCAGAACGCTCGTTGCCAGCGACTTCGACAACGCTATTGCGATTCAGGAGCATTGGCTCAGCGAAATCGCAAAAGTTAGCTCGGATGAATCCTTTGCAAGGGTTGTTCACAGAAACGAGAATGCAGCGGAAAGAAAATTCGATCTCTTCCCAGACTTTGCCGCGAGAGCTAAGAGACTTCGTCGCAATCTCACTCTAACAAGCGCGGAGCATCAAGTTGTCTCGAACCGGTCACGCGGGCACCGAGACAAATAGTGCAAAAGCGCCGTAAGATCGCGCCCTTCCTGCCCGGCGAAGAGGCGTCGCTTCGCGCCGTCGCCCGCCAAAAGGCCGCCGCGCTGAACCAGCACGTCCTCGGCTATGGCGCGCTCGCCGAATCCGAATGGCTTGCGGCCGGCATCCCCGCCCCCAACCTGCCCGCGGTGCGAAAATACCGGCTGGAGCGCGTCCGTGCCGAGTTGAAGCGCCGCGACTACGCCGGCATCCTGCTCTACGACCCGGTCAACATCCGCTACGCGACCGACAGCACCAACATGCAGCTTTGGGTCGCCCACAACCCGACCCGCCACTGCTTCGTCGCGGCGGACGGCCCGGTGGTGCTGTTCGACTATTTCTCCTGCGAGCATCTTTCCGACCATTCCGGCGTGGTCGACAAGGTCTGGCCGGCGGTCTCGTGGATGTATCTGTACGGCGGCGAGCTCAGCGACCAGCGCGTCAAACGCTGGGCGGGGCCGGTCGCCGATCTGGTGAAGACGCATGGCGGCGGCAATGTGCGTCTCGCCGTCGATCATTTGAATCCGGAAGGCGTCGCCGAACTCGCGCGTCTCGGCGTCTCCGTCCACAATGGCGAAGCCGTGATGGAAGAGGCTCGGCTGATCAAGTCGCCGGACGAAATTCTTGCCATGCGCCGCGCCATCGTCGCCTGCGAGGCGGCGATGGGCGAGATGCAGGCGGCGCTGAAACCCGGCATTTCGGAAAACGAACTGTGGGCCGAACTGCATCGCGGCAACATCGCGCGCGGCGGCGAATGGATCGAGACGCGGTTGCTATCTTCGGGACCACGGACGAATCCTTGGTTCCAGGAATGCTCTTCGCGAAAGATCGAGGCGGGCGACCTCGTGGCCTTCGATACGGACCTGATCGGCCCATACGGTTTCTGCGCCGACCTGTCGCGAACCTGGTTTTGCGGTGACGGCGCGCCGAGCCACGAACAGAGCGACCTGCATGCCATCGCCGTCGACCAGATCAATCACAACATCGCGCTGATCAGACCGGGGATTTCCTTCCGCGACCTTGTCGAACAGTCGGCGGTTCCGCCCGAAGACTGCTATCCGGCACGCTACGGCGTGCTTTATCACGGCGTAGGCCTCGCCGACGAATATCCTACCCTGCCGCATGCCTCCGACTGGACGGCGGACACGCCCGACGGTGTGCTGGAGCAGGGTATGGTGGTTTGCGTGGAAAGCTATATCGGCCGCCTTGGCGGCCATGAGGGCGTCAAGATCGAGGAACAGGTGCTGGTCACAGAAACCGGCGGCGAAACCTTGTCACGTTATCCGCTGTCGCTCACCGCATAGTGCCGGCCAGCCGGTCGAAGCGGCGCAAGCGCGGATCGGTTTCGCGTTTGCGCTTCTCGGTGTCGACCCGCACCGGGCATTGGTCGTTTTCTTCCGTGTCGGCATAAAGCTCGTCGACTGCCTCGCGCAACTCGCTGCGTTCGGCGGGCGTCAGTTTTCGTTGCTTGATCAAGGCATAGGCCATGGCGGCTGCCAGGAGCACGGGACCGGCGATGGTGAGCAGCATCCAAGAGGTGGAATCGAGCATGGCACGCTCCTGTCGAAAGTGAGCCCTGTGCCGTAACGCGGCAGGCTGGGCACCGTTCCCTCGAATTGTGCCGGCGCTCCCTTCCACCACGCGCCCGCCCTATTCGAGCGCAAAACGCTCGTCGGCTCTTGTACGGGATGCGTCCGATAAGCGGCGCCATTTCCAGGCCCTGAGGCCGGCGCAAGGTTCGCGTCAGAGCGGCCAGCGCGTGACGGGCGAGCCGAGCGCGGCGATGTAGGGCAAGCCTTTTCGCCTTGCCGTCCAGCCGGCGACACGGACGTCCTTTGCTGCCGGCTCGAAGCGCCGCGCCAGCGCCCAGCTCCGGCAGTCGATGGCCGCGACATCCGCCCTGCCCTGCGCCACCGCAACGATGGAATCGCGATGCCCGCCGCTCTCGATGCGCTCGGAGAAGATATCGAGGCTTTCGCCCGCCGCCACGAGATCACGCGTCAGCGCGATGATGCCTGACATGGAGTCGTCGCTGTTGAAGGCGAGCCTCTTGCCACGGATGAGGTCGAGGGGAAGGACTGGTCTTCCGTCGGCCGGGCTCGAAACATGCCCCCCTTCGCCAACGCGCATCACCATCGCGCTCGAATAAAGCTCGCCCTCGCCGCCCTCAAATTCTGAATAATCCGGCTGGCCGATGACCCGCACGTCAGCCACCAGCCCAAGCTCCAGTGGCCCCCAGCAGGCCTGTCCGAACAGCAGCTTCGGGTGCCGCCACACAGTCGGGAAGTCGAGTTCGTCCGGCGGCAGCGTCGCCGGGTCCGATGCGATCACCGCGCCCGCCGCGTTGCGGATGCCGCCAGGCACGGCCGGCATGTCACCGTTCCGGCGAACCAGCCTTTCTGGCACGTCGAACCCTGCCGCAAGGAGTCTGGCGCGGATCGCCGCCCATTCGGCGTCGACCTCGGCGCGGGCTTCCGGCCAGTCGTACATGGGCAAGGCGGCTATGAAATCGTTCATGCGGAAGGCATTGAGATCAGACGGTGCGCGAATGCAAGTGCTGCGCCGTCACTCCTTCGGCGGCTCGGCCGGCACCGGCACCGAACCCATGCCGTTCAGCGAGCGGGCGCGCACGCGCGGCTTGAAGGCGCGGCCCATCTCCGGCGCGCGGCGCAGCGCCGGGTGCACCACCGGCTCCTTGGCGCGGAATCCGTAACTCTTCAGCAACGCCAGATAGTTCGGGAATACATAGCCGTGGTTCATCGCCAGCCACTCGTCTCGCCGGGCGCGGAACATTTCCGGCAATTTGTACCAGGCGACGGTCGGGTTCTTGTGGTGCACAAGATGCAGGTTGTTGTTGAGGAACAGGAAGGCGAAGGGCGAGCGCTCGACGATGATGGTGCGCCCGTCCGGCCGCTCCGACCATTGGTGCTCGGCGAAGGTTCTGACCGAGATCAGCGATTGGCCGAGCCAGACGGCGAGAAGATAGGCCCAGAGCGGGATGCCGAAGCCGATGAGCACGACCGGAACCACGATCGCCAACCCCAGCCCATGCAGCAGCCAGGCCTCGCGGACGGCGCGGTCGCCGGCAGCGATCGCCCGCATGTCGTTGAGGAAGAAGCCGACGCTGCCGAGCAGCGGATTGAGCAGCATGCGGCCGAACATCGTATTGTTGACCGCCAGCAAACGTTTCATTGGTTCGGGCAGAGTCTCGTGCTGCCATAGCGACTGGTAATAGCTTTCCGGGTCATCGAACGGATCGGTCAGGCATTCGTCTGCATGGTGACGCAGATGGATGGAGCGGAATCGCCGGTACGGCCAGACCAGTCCGATCGGCAGCCCCACCAGCAGCTCATTGGCCCAGGCTTTTCGCGTCGGATGGCCATGGCAGGCCTCGTGCATCAGCGAGGATTGCAGCGCCAGCACGAAGCCGAACGCCACGATGGCGACGACGGGATAGGCCGGCCAGACGATGCTGCCCAGCAGCGCCCAGGCGCCGTATGTCGCGAAGATCAGGAGAACGGTCGGCCACTCCAGTGACCGAGCCGTCTTTCCCCTGCGCCCATAAGTTTTCATTCTATCGACCACTGCCCCCAGTCGCCGGAACCCAAATCGATTCCTGACAGCATCGTGTCAGGAGTTTTCGCGACCTTCAACGCGACAATGCGCAGAAAATGTTGTGATTGCGCATGTTCAGCCTCAAATGTTATGGAAAGTAAACAAACTGCGGATTCAAATACCTCCCTGACGGCCAAATCCGAGCGTTTGGGGGTATGTCATTCTCTGTCGGGAGGCGATGTGGATAAGCGCGATCTTTCAAGCCTGTTTCGCGAGCGTTTGCGCACGCTCCTGCAAAGATATGCCGGGAATCAGTCTGCTTTCGCCGCTTCCATCGGCATTGACCGTTCGGCCCTGTCGCAGATGCTGTCGGAAACCTCGACCCGCCTGCCCCGCGCCGAAACGCTGCTCACCATCGCCGCCGAGCACAAGGTGTCGCTCGACTGGCTGATGGGCCTCAGCCACGACGAGGGACTGACAGGCGAGATCCGTGAGAGTTTCGAGATCGAGGAGGGTTCCGGCAATTTCGACGACACCTTGCTTGCAAGCTGGCATGCGGAAGCCGTCGGCACGAAGATCCGTTACGTGCCGGCCGGCATTCCGGACCTGCTGCGCACCGAGGCGCTGATCGACTACGAAGCCGAAATCTCCAACCGCAGCCGCGAGGCGCAGGCTGGCGAAACCCGCTACCGCATCGACTACAACCGCCGGCCCGAGACCGACATGGAAGTCTGCATGCCGCGCCACACGCTGGAGATTTTTGCGCGCGGGCTGGGCGTCTGGAGCGGTTTCCCGGAGGAGGCCCGCCGCGAGCAGTTACGCCACATGGCAGCGCTGCTCGACGAACTCTACCCGACCTTCCGCATGTTCCTTTATGACGGCCGCATGCGCTATTCGGTGCCCTACACGATCTTCGGGCCCTACCGCGTGGCTGTCTATGTCGGCGACATGTATCTGGTGTTGAACGCCACCTCCGCGGTACGCACCTTGACCCGGCATTTCGACAATCTTATCCGCTCCGCCGAGATCAACCCGCACGAGGCGCCGGCCTTTGCCTCGAAGCTTGCCGAAATGCGATTTTGAAACGCGCGCATTCGATTTGCCCTTCTCGCAAATCGCCTTCACGTCCGGCAAACTTCCTTGACCAGACATAAAGACTTCTTTATATCTTTATCCAATCGATTTCAGCGCAAAGTTTCGTCCCATGACCAACCCGATCGACGCCCTCCTCGCCGAAAAAGGCATTTTGCTTGCCGACGGCGCGACGGGGACGAATCTGTTCAACATGGGCCTGGCCTCCGGCGAGGCGCCCGAACTGTGGAACGAGACGGCGCCGGAGAAGATTTCCGCGCTGCACCGCAATTTCGTCGAAGCCGGCGCCGACATCATCCTCACCAACTCGTTCGGCGGCACCCGCCACCGGCTGAAGCTGCATGATGCGCAGGACCGCGTTCATGAATTGAACAGGAAGGCTGCCGAGATCGCCCGTTCGGTCGCCGACGCCGCCGGCCGCAAGGTGATCGTCGCGGGTTCCGTCGGCCCGACCGGCGAACTTCTGCAGCCGCTTGGCGCGATGACTTATGACGAGGCCGTCGCGGCGTTCAAGGAACAGATCGAGGGCCTGAAGGCCGGCGGCGCCGAGATCGCCTGGATCGAGACCATGTCGGCGCCCGACGAGGCCAAGGCGGCGGCGGAAGCCGCGATCGCCGTCGGCCTGCCCTACACCTACACCTTTTCCTTCGACACCGCCGGCCGCTCGATGATGGGCCTGGCGCCAAAGCATATTCATGGCGTGGCCGACGGGCTGGTCGAGCCGGCGGTCGCCTGCGGCGCCAATTGCGGCGTTGGCGCTTCCGACATTCTTGCTTCGCTGCTCGACATGACCGAGGCGAACCCGGATGCCACCATCATCGTCAAGGGCAATTGCGGCATCCCGGAATTCCGCGGCACCGACATCCACTATTCCGGCACGCCGGAATTGATGTCGGACTATGTGCGGCTGGCGGTCGACGCCGGCGCAAAGATCATCGGCGGCTGTTGCGGCACCTCGTTCGAGCACCTCGCCGCGATGCGCAAGTCGCTGGACGCGCATCAGCGCCAAAACCGTCCGACGGTGGCGGCGATCGTCGAGCGCATCGGCCCGCTGCGCAACAAGACCGCTGACCAGAGCGGCGCGGTGGAAGGCAGCGAAACCCGTCGGCGCCGCCGGGGCTGATCCTGCTATTAGGCTTCGACCTGCCGTTCGGACAGGCCGGTCAGCACCTGAAAATAGTGCTCCTCGCGCTCTTCCAGCCATTCATGGCCGCGCGGCCAGATGCCGGGATCGGTCACGGGCATCGGGTGGTTGCTGAGATAGCAGCATCCTTCCCAGCCGCGCAGACTGGCGCCGAGCGCCTCGCCCAGCGCCGGCTCATAGGCCGACAGCCGGTTCACCGTCGTCGCCCAGCGTTCGCCACGCTGGCCGCGAACGAACAGTCCGACGCTGCGGTTTGTCAGGTAGAGCGAGATCACCAGGTCGTCAGCGACATGGCGCCAGCGTGAATAAAGGCTGCCGTATTTGACGGGGCAGTCCTCGCGCCGGGCGACATAGGCGTTCCAGAACGCCTTGATCTCGGCCGATGAGATCGAGCGCAGGCCGCGCGCGAAATCCCATTCGTCAAGGCCGCCATCCGCCATGATTCCTGCCCTTGCCGTGACGTCCGCGCGGCTTGTCGCCGCGCGGCGCGGTCGGGTCTATCATAGATCCTCGATGTCGCGGCGGGCCTTTTTGAGGATATCGCGAACCTTGCGGACCTGTTCGGACGAGAATTCGCCGCGCCGCATCCGCACGAACACCGACTTGGCGACCCCCCTCACCTCGTCGCCCAGGGAGACCTCGCCGCGATCGGCCGAAACTTCGTCGATCTGCGCGTTGATGCGCGCAAGCTCTTCCGCGTTCTCCTCCAGATAGGCCTTTCCCTGCTCGGTGATCGAGTAGAGGCGCTTGTTGCCGTTCGCCTCGGAGACGACGAGATCAGCCTCCTCCAGCATCTGCAGCATCGGATAGATGGCGCCGGGGCTCGGGCTGTAGGCGCCCTGGAATTTTGCCTCCAGTGCCTTGATGATGTCGTAGCCGTGACGCGGCTCTTCTGCGATCAGGCCGAGCACGACCAGGCGCAACGCACCGGGATCGAACATGCGCGGGCCGCGACCGCCGAAGGGGCCGCCGCGATGGCGGCCAAACGGGCCGCCCATGCCGCC
>NZ_JBIRCY010000123.1:0-7702 GCF_044326205.1 Mesorhizobium sp. IMUNJ 23232 | reverse complement strand
CGGTCGAGTTGCTTCGCAAAGCATCGGGTACCGCATTGTCTCCGGGCAATAATGTATCGATCATCGCCGCGGCATCGATCTGGAAGATAATGGCCTCCGATGTCAGGGTGATCTTCGGGAACACTCGACGGACGAGGTCGGCGCAACCATCGGAGACGAGTCCGGGCTTTCCTGAGGCGCTGCCCAGCAGTTCCGTCGCTGCTTTGATCGCTTCAGGCACTCGCTCCTTGCCGCGATGGATCGTTGTCCATGCCGCGATGCGCGGCTGGTCGCACAGCAGCGAACGATAGTGCTGCAAAACTGCCGCTTCAATCTCCGCTGCGGGAAGCCGCCACCCACTGGGATCGAGTTGCTTCGACTTCACCAGGCGGTTGGAGGCATAATAGCGATAGCGCCTGCCATGATTGGCGGTCGAGGTTGGCGTCAGCCGATCGCCCGTTTCGTCGAACAGGATGCCCGTCAGAATATGCAGGTCGGGTGTCGATGTCTGAGATCGCCGATCTGGCGAGAGTTGTTTGAGCAGGCTCTGGGTCGCCTCAAAGGTCGCGAGGTCGATGATTGCGGCATGCTCTCCTTCATGCACTTGTCCTTTATGCCGGGCCTTGCCGATGTAAACCGGATTGGAAAGCACGTGATAAAGCTGACCGTAGCGATATTGCCTGGCAGCAGAGGGTGGCTTTGAACCATCTGCCCCGCTTGTTGTGATACCCGCGAACCGTCCCTCTCCTCTGTTCAGTTCCCTCACCAGAGCCGGCACCGACTTCAGTTCAAGATATCGGTCGAAGATCGCCCTGACGATCCGTGCCTCCTGATCGTTGATCAGCAGCTTCTTGCCTTCGATGCGATAGCCGAAGGGGACGCGGCCTCCCATCCACATGCCCTTCCTGCGTGAGGCGGCGATCTTGTCGCGAATGCGCTCTGCCGTCACCTCACGCTCGAACTGGGCAAAGGACAGAAGCACGTTGAGCGTCAGCCTGCCCATCGAGGTGGTAGTGTTGAACTGCTGGGTAACCGACACGAAGGAGACATTGCTGGCATCGAAGATCTCGACGATCTTGGAGAAGTCCATCAATGATCGGGTCAGCCGGTCGATCTTATAGACGACCACTACGTCGACCTTGCGACTGCGTATATCCTGGAGCACCCGCTGCAGCGCCGGCCGCTCCATCGTTCCACCGGAGATGCCGCCATCATCATAACGATCGGGCACCAGCTTCCAACCGAGGCCGACCTGCGAGGCGATGAAGGCAACACAGGCTTCTCGCTGGGCATCGAGCGAGTTGAACTCCTGGTCGAGGCCCTCATCGGTGGACTTGCGGGTATAGACCGCACAGCGGAGTTTCGGGACCGCGCTCATAGCCCAAAAAACCTCGGACCGGACCAGCGAGCCCCGGTGATAACAAAGGCGATGGCCGTCAGCGATGAATAGAGCTTGCCGTCATAGACATAGCCGCGATCAATCACATCGACGACATAGGCACGGCCATTCCAATCGCGGATGAGCCGAGCCCCTTGCGAAAGGCGGCGCCGGGGCTTGCAGGCAAGCAGAGTCGTTTTCATGGCCACACTGGGTGAAACAGCAGGCGTAGCGCTCGCCGCGGCCGTGATGATATCAGCATCACGTCGAGCCGATTCCGGTTCTCGTACTCCCCTCGCCTTCTTCGACCCGCCTCCACGCTCGGCCCGTTCGATCAACTGTTTCAAAAGCTGGCGAGTTCCCGCAGATAAACCGCCTAGCCGCTTTGCCTGGAGATGCCAGGATACGGCCCGAGCCAGCAAATCATGGCTGAGGCTTCTCGGTGGCGCATGCCGATAGATCCGCTGCCATTCGCGAGCCAGGTCTTCTCGCGGAAGAGCGCCGACCGCAGCGATCTCCCTCTCCAGTTCATTCGTTGTCGACATCGGTGTCACCGAGCCTTGGCTGGCGTCTCGATACGATAGCGGCGAGCGCCATCCTTGCCGACCTCGCTGACGACGGTAAGGCCGAGCTTTTTCCTCACCGTCCCCGACAAGAACCCGCGCACCGAATGCGCCTGCCAGCCGGTCGTCTCCATAAGTGTATCGATCGTAACCCCTTTCGCGCTCCGCAGCTTCTTCAGCAACATCTCGGTCTTGGAGGTTGGCGGCTTCGGTTTGGCGGAGCTGACCAAGTCCGAGTCGCCAGGTCGCCGGTCTGGGGCAACCTCGCCAGACGTTGCCTCAATCTGAAGTGTCGGGGCCTTACGGCCGCGCCTCCCGCGCCCTTTCGCAGCATTGAAAGCAGGCAGATCCGCCGCAACGCATGGGTTGGCGCCGTTGCCGGCCGAAGAGGCAAAACCCTCGGCCACAATCAGTTCAGGGATGTTCATCGTAGTCTCCGTCAGTCGCCGCCCGACCATTCGGGCCGCAGTACTGACGAAAGCCCGCAGGGCGGGCATAGAGACTGGCGGCGTGCGATCAACGGTGCCCAGCCTCGATAACAGCAATGCTTGCCTACACGAGGAAGTCCAGTCGTTTGCGATTGCCGGGCGATCGTTCTTGACCGGGCGCCAACATCCCGACGCGCGGGCTTCGATCTAGATCGGAATGGCAGCTTTGCGCCCAATTTCGGCCGTTCAGACCAAACTTCTGATCTTCCAAAAGCAGACGTTCCGTCTCCGCTGAGATCTCGTCACATTCGGGTTTGAACCACCTACCTGCCATTGACAAGCTGATATGAATTCAGACCAAAAGATCTGTGACGCTATGCGTTAAGAACCTGCTGGGCTAATGCAGATGCAATGGACCTGAAGACCAGACGCCCTGTATCGTCCCGCTGTATCTGACGGAGATTCGCAGAGTAACGACTGATTTCGGAGTAGCGCAGCGGGGGGACCATGTTTCAGTCAGAGCTTATTTCTTCGATCGCCGAACGTCCGGCGCAGTTCGCATGGTTCTTAGGCGCGGGCGCATCCCGCACTGCAGGCCTGCCTACAGCCGGGGATATTATCTGGGATATGAAGCGCCGTTATTACATCCGTGAAGAGAACCGCGAGGTCTCGCCCCAGGACGTCCAGAACGATGCCGTCAGATCGACCATTCAGGCCTACATGGACTCCCGCGGTTTTCCCGCTTTGTGGTCGGACGAGGAATACTCGACATATTTCCAGAAGATATTCGGTGACGATCATGAGCGTCAGCGCCGCTATCTGAGAGGCATCCTGTCCGAAGAAAAAGTAACTCTGTCGGTCGGCAACCGGGTGCTCGGCGGCCTGCTGTCTGCCGGCATGTGCCGGGCCGTCTTCACAACCAACTTTGATAGCGTCGTGGAGCGGGCGGTGGCCGAGGTCGGCGGCGGCTCGCTGCAGGCCTATTCCCTAGAAGGGACAGTGTCGGCCGCCAACGCATTCCTGAACGAGGAGTACCCGTTCTACTGCAAGCTACACGGTGACTTCAGGTTCGAAAGCCTGAAGAATCTGAGCGCTGACCTGGCAACGCAGAACGACGACCTGTCGACGGCTTTCGTCGCCTCCGGCACGCGCTTCGGCCTGGTCGTGTGCGGCTATAGCGGGCGGGATGCTAGCGTAATGAAACTCATGAGCGACGTGCTCAGTGCGCCGAACCCGTTCCCACACGGCCTGTACTGGACCGGGCTCAAAGGCTCGCCCGTACATCCGGCGGTGGCAGCCCTGCTCGAAAGAGCCGTAAATGGCGGTGTGAAGGCGTCCTATGTCGAGATCGAAACATTCGATGCTTTCATGTCGCGCCTGTGGCGCAGCATCGATAGCAAGCCGGCCGTTGTTGATGCGAAGGTGCGCAAAGCACAGTTGACCAGCGTCCAGATACCGTTGCCGTCTGTCGGCAGCGCCAAGCCATTGGTCCGCTTGAACGGATTACCGGTGCAGGTGCCCGCGCGCTGCCTCGAACTGGCGTTCAACGCGCCGCAGGAATGGGCAGACCTGCGCGAGGCGGTGCGCGAGTGGCGCCAGTCGATCGTCGTGACCAAAGGGGCGAGCGTCTGGTGCTGGGGGGCAAGGCGCGACATCGAGGAATGTTTTGGCGACAAGCTTTCAGGCATCAGCGAAGCCGCGCTGCCTTCAGACTATCAGGCGCCTGAAAATCTGCACTTCAAGGCCTTCATCGAAGAGGCCTTGATATTGGCGCTGACGAGGGGGCGTCCTTTGCTGCCCCGGATGAAGCCGTCTTCCGGGTTCATCATTGCCAATCCCCATGCGGGGGATGTGGGGGGCTTGAGCCCGTTGCTGCAGATCGTCAGCAAGATCTCCGAAATGATCCCGGGGCTGTTCAGTCCGGTTACGGAGTTTCACCCGGAGCCGGACAAAGTCCGCTGGGCGGAGTCCTTGCGCGTGTCGCTCGACCGCAAGGAAGGGCGTGACTGGCTATTGATCGAGCCGGACATCTGGATCTGGCCGCCGCATGCACGCGCGGTCGCAACCAACTTCCTCGATGAGCGCAAGGGCAGGCGTTACAACGGCAAGCATAACGAACTGCTGCAGGCATGGACAAGGATCATTCTCGACAGCGACCAGCGCAATGCCGATCTTACCTTCCGCCCGTTTGAGGACGGCGACGATGCGGAAAACCCGGCCTTCCAGGTCGGCACCCGCACGGCCTTCTCCAGAAGGCTCACTGCATGAGAGCTCTAACTTCCGAAGTTGCCGGGTATGCTGCCGTGCCCGAACCCAACCTCCGCTTCGCAGGCGACAAGTTGGGCAAGCATCCATTGATGGGGCTGATCGCGCATGGCCCTTACGGGCTGCGCTATGCATCTCCCAGCAGCCTTCGCCTAGCGCTGCTCGCGCCAGCGCTGGAAATGCGTAAGCTCCGCGGCCTCGTCGCAGAGCTCCAGCGTCCTGCCAAGCCACGGGAGGCCACCAACTACTATCCGGACTATCCCGGCTTCTCCCAGCTCTTTCGCATTCCCATCGCAGCCGAGGACGAGCGTCTGGTGCTGTCGTTTCCGGACGCACTTGATGAGTTTGCGCGCGATGGCGCCAAGGAACGCCTTGCGGCTGAGCTGTTCCAGTGCATCGCCCGGCTCAAGACCCTGCGCAGTTCGTTCGACGTCGCGCTGATCTATCTGCCGCCCAGTTGGGCCGCCTGCTTTGAAGGCGAGAACTTCAACTTCCACGACTACCTGAAAGCATACTGCGCGCCGTCCGACATCCCGATCCAGATCGTGCGGCAGAACAGCCTCGACCGGACATGCCGCGCCAACGTTATGTGGGGCCTGAGTGTCGCGGCCTACGCCAAGGCCGGTGGCGTGCCGTGGAAGTTGGCAGGTCTTAATCCCCACGAAGCGTTCATCGGTATTAGCTACGCCATGAAATCAGATGGCGCGGGCAGCCTTTACACGACCTGCTGCAGTCAGGTGTTCGATCCCGATGGAACGGGATTTCGCTTTGTGGCCTTTGATACGCGCGCAAAGTCGCTCGACAAGCGCAAGAACCCGTACCTTTCATATCTGGACATGCAGGCCGTACTGTCGCGCAGTTTGGAGATCTATCAGCGCGCTCATTTCGGGAAGTCGCCGAGCAGGATCACCGTCCACAAGAACACCGAGTTCAGGGAAGAGGAAATCCTCGGCGCCATAGATAGCTTCCGGGACGGCACCGACGTCGAACTGGTGCAGGTTGTGCGCAACGTGCCGTGGCAGGGCATACGGTACAACATGGACGACAAGCCCGATGGCTATCCCGTCACGCGCGGCACCTACATCCCGGTCAGCTCCAACGAGGCGCTGCTCTGGACGCAAGGCAGCGTCAAGGGCGTGCATACGCAGGGGCCGACGAAGGATGTCTACAAGGAGGGATCGCTCAAACCTACCCCCTCACCGGTTTTGGTGCGCCGATTCTCCGGCGAGGGCGGCTGGCACGCGACATGCGCCGGCATCCTCGGCCTGACCAAGATGGATTGGAACAACAACACGCTCTACAAGAAACTGCCCGTGACCCTGGGCTACTCGAAGGCATTCGCCGACATCATCCAGCAGAATCCGTTGATGGTCGATGAAATCTACGACTTCAGAAACTTCATGTAGGGCGCATCCATCTGGACGTCGACTCTTGGTTACTGTAGTGGCTTGGCCATACTGAACTATAAAATTAGAGATATTCTGCGGGTTTTCGCCCGCATGAGCCGCGTTAGGTGGCATCAATAAAGCGAGTATTTCGGTGGGGCGCACTAGGCAATGTCAGAGCAAGGATTTCCGGACTGGACGGAATTAGGACAGGACAGCGGACTGGATCCGCTCGGTATGCAACGGCCTATTGAGGTGATCTACCAGTCGCTCATTCCAGGCATCAGCACGATCACCCTGCGGTTCCGGTACTATTCCTTCTTCCCTTTTATCCTGCGGCACTACGAGATGAATATCCGCAACGCAGACCCTGCTGTGTTTCGCGTGTTTCAGAGACGCTGCGAGGCGCTCTATGCTCTGATTTGCACCCATGGCGTCCGGGAGCTTGGTGTCGCGGGATCGGACTGGGCGGCAAGAATTCTTGCGAGTAGCGCTGTCCGCGAAGGCCAGAACGGCGTAGTGGATTTTTCCCGGGGCGCCGATCCCGAGGCCGAGGAGCAGTACCGTTACCTGAGGAACAAGGGCGGCGCGTTCGGCGCAATTTATGCGACCCAGATGCAGGCCATGGGTCTCCTTCATTTCCCGACGAAGGACGCCCCTAATCCCAATCCGGTTTGCGCCGAACCTGCGCTGGCTGTGGCAGAAGCCTTTGCGCGGGAACTAGGAGACGCCGCTCCGGCGTTTTTCAAAGCCGTAAGCGACGGCCAGATAGCTATCTCCTTGCTGGCCTTGTTCGAGAGGATGAGGCCATCACGTCTTCGGCCAGGAAGCAGCGAACACGCGCTGCTCACACATATCCTTCTGGCGAAGTCGGGTCCACGAATGGAAAACGACACCATGCGCAGGAGTACGCTCCGGATGCTCCTGGCAGCGGCAGAGACACAAGGAGCGATCCCTCACCAGGAGGCAGTGAAATGGCACTGGTACGAGACGGCATCCAGCCCCTCGGCCCCGCATCTGCAGAGCGCTCCGGGATTGTGGTTTTTGTATCAGGCCTGCGATCTTACGCGTCTTGCGTACGAGGCGCTCTTCTCAGCTGCGCTGACCACGCTTTCTTCCGCCACGAGGGGCCGCATGTCGCTCTCCGCGCTCGTAGAGGAATTGACCGAGTATGCCGACCTGCCTGTGGACGAAAGCTGGGAGACCTTTTCAACCGCGCAACTGGCAGGTGGCAAGACGGCGCGGGAGCTCGCGACCTCCATGCTGGACGCCGTAGGAGAACCCGAGGACCAGGTCCGGTACGCCATCCAGCTCATGGCCGTGCTGTGCGATGCCGCACAGAGTTCGGCAGAACTTGTTGAAGAGGCGCTGAGCGGCGCGGACTATTTTCAGTCCTTGCGTACCGAGACAAAATACCTTCAAGCGGCAAAACTGAACCCGGTACAGAGGGTTGTTGCGGACCTCGTTCTCGAGCGGGTCCTCAAACGCCATTTGTGGGTCGCCTCGCGCAAATTCCGCAACCAGAAAGCCTACACCTTTCATATGGAGCCAGAGGACGGAGTGCTCCGCTACCGGGCTGAGCGCGGCGGTGCAAAAACCGGCCACGGTAGCGGCGGGATAGTCCGGCTGCGGGCGGCGTAAAAGTCGTCCACCTATTTTCCTCCTGGGGTTCGCGCAGGAGGGTTAGGGGATCTACACCGTGGA
>NZ_JBIRCY010000122.1:0-8923 GCF_044326205.1 Mesorhizobium sp. IMUNJ 23232 | reverse complement strand
CAGCAAAGACTGCAAAACCGACAAAGGAGAAAGCTCGAAACTTGACGACAACCTGACCCAAAACCATCATCCACCCGGGTCAGTTCTCAGTGGAAACCCCGGGTCAGTTCTCCGCGGAAATCAACACATTGCCAGATCATAGCATAATCAAGGGTTTTCACACAGCCTCCGCCCCAAAGCAGCCTGTCAGCAATGCGCCCGAGGCTGTGTGAAAACTCAACCTGGACCTTGCGCACGAGAATGTCGCTCCTGACGGGGCGTATATTTAGAACGTTGATGCTATCAAGCGCTGCCAACAACAGATTTTGAGAAGAGAATTTTACACTTTTAGGCATGAGAAGCGTTTTCACACAGCCTCCGCCCCATCTCAGCCTTTCGGACGACGACATGCTTCGCCCGAAACCGGCCATTCCTCCGCGGTCTCGGCGGCGAACGACCCTAACGACTGCGCCGGGACAAGGCCGTTCACGCGGGTCACAAAATAATAATTTTCTGCAGGACCAGGCGTTGTTGATTGGGATCGGATCCTGCCGTGAATCCCGGATGCTGTCCGCTTGCTGACAAGCAACATTGAATTGCATGAGAGTGGACAATCAGACCAGGAGTAATGTCAAACGGCTTGCAAAACTGCCCTCGGATCGGAGTAAACCCGTGGGCTCAACCACGATGCCGCGGATACAGGCCCCCCGAAGAAGGCAAACGCCTTGTCATGCACGTCGAACACCATCTCCTGGGTCTCACGCGCATAAGCCCTGACGAATATCATGCGGCTGTGGCAGAGGTCGCCAGGGGGTACACCACTTTCTCCGTAACCGCTTCCTGCAAAACAGGGCGCCAAACCGGATCGGCGGATTCCCGATCATTAGGCGACGGACATGCCAATTGGCTCGCATGGAGCTATTCGCCAGCGGTGCCATTCATATTGGCACACTTGCAACGATCAACTCAAGATTGTCTCCCGTTGAGTGTCAAGGTCTAGCGGAGACCAGTTCAATTGGGTGAAATTATAGTGAGTTAGCTGAAAATTTTAGCCTCATGAGAAAGATGCTCTGCTGCAACCTTGCGAGGCTGCGTCGTTATTACTCACTCGTTTTGAGATGTTCTGTCGATACCCTGATCATAGGATTGACATTTAATATTTATTGGTGTATATTTCTCGAAGATATATTTCCTTTCTCCAGACAAAAACACTCGATAAATAACTGCAAATGCTTGATCTTCTGACTGGAAGTACCAGAGGGGGCGCACACATATAAGGAGGATTATATGGCCGACCCTAACGAACCCCGAAAACCCCCAAAGATCAGAGCGTTGGCTGGAGGAAAACCGTCGGCACGCGTGTTTTCCAAAGGTGTATCCAATATCATCCCCGGCGAATTGCTGGTCCAACTGAGTCCGGACGCAGCCAACAAGATGACTGCCAGCATCGCGCGGGGTCCCTCGCGTGGACGCGCCGCAGCCGGAGCCAAGGCTTTCGGCATCAGTGCGCTGGATGAGGCCCTAGGCGATCTGAAGATCGCCGAGATCACCAGTCTCCATCCACCCGCCCCCGCAACCTCAGCCGCCATGGCGGAAGCCGTACAAATGGCCGGCACCTACCGCATCCGCTATGCTGGCAAGATCAACGCGGAAACGGCTGTCAAGCGCCTCTCCAGCGTCGCCGGTGTCGTCTATGCCGAGCCCAACGTCTATCGCGAGACCTGCATCGTCCCGAACGATCCGGACTATCCCTCGCAATGGGGCTTGAACCACATTAACTGCCCGGCCGCGTGGGATCGCACCACCGGTTCGCCCAATATCGTCGTCGCTGTCATCGATACTGGCATCGACCTCGATCATCCCGAACTCGCCGGACTGCTGGTCCCCGGTCGCGATCTGGTCGATCTCGGCCCCAGTCCGACACCTCCGCCCGGGTGGCATTTCGAAGGCGATTTCGACAATGCCGATGCCGACCCCCAGGACGAAGTCGGTCATGGCAGCCATGTCGCCGGTACCATCGCCTGTTCCAGCAACAACGGCGTCGGTGTGGCTGGCGTGACGTGGAACTGCCGGCTGATGCCTGTACGGGTGCTGGCCCGGCTGGTGCGTAATTCAGACGGCCGGGTGAGCGGCACCGGTTCAGCGGCCGACATAGCGGCCGGCATTCGCTGGGCCGTCGACAATGGGGCCCGCGTGCTCAATCTGAGCCTTGGGGGCTCCGTCGACACCCAGGTCGAGCGCGATGCCATAGCCTATGCCATTGCTCAAGGCGCCGTCGTTTGCGCAGCAATGGGTAACGGCTTCGACGACGGCGACAACGATCCGAGCTATCCGGCCGCCTATCCCGACGTGATCGCAGTCGGGGCCATCGACCAGTCGGATCACCAGGCGTTCTTCTCGCAGACCGGGCCACATATCGACGTCGTCGCGCCCGGAGTCGGCATTCGCAGCACTGTCTGGGACGACGGCTACGATACCTATCAGGGCACCTCGATGGCGACCCCGCATGTCGCCGGTGTTGCAGCCTTGGTGCTGTCGTGCAACCCGCAACTGTCAGCCGCCCAGGTCGGCGACATTGTCCGGCAGACAGCGCGGCCGTTGCGTGACAATCCGGCCGATCCGGTGCCCAACGATGTCTATGGCTTCGGCTGCGTCGATGCCGCCGCAGCCGTTAACCGCGCCTGCCCGCGGCCGCAGCCAAGCGTGCCGATCACTGCCTGCCCGTCGTTTGTGCGGTGCCCGCCCTCCGTCGTGGTGCGCTGTCCGTCCCAGCAGATCGTCTGCCAGCCTTCACTCATCCGGTGCCCGCCGACCCGGCCGATCTGGACCTGCCGGTCGATCATCACGGTGTGTCGGTCGCAGCAAATCACCTGCCTGTCGTTACCGGTGAGATGCCGATCGCTGGTGGATGATTGTCCATCGCAGATCACGATCTGCCCGTCGGAGACGGTCATCTGCCCCTCGCAGACGCCTGTGACCTGTCCCCAGCCTTCGATCCTGGTCCGTTGTCCGTCTGGTTTCCTTTGCGGCGACCAGCCGGGACAGCCGCCGGGTTTCGGCAAGGGCATGGCCTCCGACCAAGGTGGCGGATGCGGCTGTGGCAGCCAGGGCGAAGACTGGTCGGCCTATGATCCTTACTCGATGTGGAACGGTGAATAGACCAGGGTGAAGAATTGTAATTCAAGCAAAGGCTTGCGGCGCGAATGACTCTCGCGCCGCAACGTGATGTGTTGGCGCTTGCCCGCGTCGATGACGGATCGTTGGCGACAAGAGCGCTGTCCGCCTGTGGCTGGTTAGAGAAAGGCGACTTGCAGGATCCACGTCTCAGGGTCGAGACGTTGTCGCGTTTCCATGTTGTCTCCCGAGTGACCGCGCCCGATGGCCGCATGGCCATCGTCAAGTATCCTGCAAAGGGTGCCGCCAGCGGCGGCCGCAATCTGGCACGCGAGCTCTATGTCTACCGGCTGGCGCGTTGGAAGCCCGGCATCGCTTCCGCCCTGCCAAGGCCCATACTGCTCGACGAAGCACGCCAGATTCTTGCGGTCGAATATCTGGGCCATGCCGGCAGTGAATGGCCGCTGCATTTCGCCCCTTACCCGATCACCCTCCCTGCCGTCGCCGCGCGTCTTGGCATGGCAATGGCGAAATGGCACGGCGATACGACCGAGGTGAGCTTGCTCCCTTCGCTCTCTGCCGGCATTCTACACCTCGGCAACGACACCGAAACAGCGACAGCCGACCGTGCCGCCGGCTCCGCCCGGTTCATGCGCTTTCTCGCCGACGACACGGTCTTCAGCCAATTGCTTGCCGAGGCGCAGCACCTGTATCGCCCGAGTTGCTTGATCCATGGCGACATCCGCGGCGACAATTGGGTGCTGCAAGACGATGAACTGAAGCTTATCGACTGGGAGATGTCGGGCCTGGGCGACCCGGCCTGGGATATCGCCGGGACCCTCGCCGAAATGGTGCTGCAAGCCATTCGCGACGGCATCGGCGCCGAACCGGGCATGAGCGGCTGGCCAAGAACGGTCGAAACGTTGGCGCCGATCTTTCTCAATGCCTACCGCCAGACGGACACCTGCGACCGCCTCGTGCCTTTCACCGCCGCCCGCCTTCTCCATGTCGCCAGCGAATGGGTCGATGCCGCCGCCCCGCTCGTCAACGAGGATAGCGACTTCACCGAAACCGGTGTGATGCCGATCCTGACAACCGTCAGGATATTGTGCGAGAAACGCACTCAAGCCACCGACTGGTTTACGCCATGGACCTAGCGGGCACGAGTGACAGGCTGCCGGCAAATGTCGAGCGCGATCTTGCACGCTTGGCGGGGCTGCTCGATCCGGTTCCTGAAGACCTCGCGATGAGCGATGACCCCACCGAGCGGCTGACGCACATCGCCGATTGGCTCTACGGCAATTGGTATACTCAGCAACCCGATCCCTCGGTCATTCACGACTCCGCTATGCCGCCGCCGGATCTGCGCAGCGCGCTTGCTGTGGCGGCGGCGGCGTCGCGGCATTGGCAGCGCGGCTGGGTAGTCTTGCAGTCCGATCCGGGTGGGGCTTGCCTGGCCGGCTTGAAGCAGGTGAACCGCTGGCTCTATCCCGGCCAATACGCCAACATCGCGCGCCCCGGCCTGCCGCCAGCGCCAGGCGACGAGCTAAGCGTCAACGAACTGATCAGCGATGTCGACGAGGCGACAGGTTTCTGGGTTTCACAGTCGGCGATCGCAACGCCTGAACCACCGCTCACCAGGCTCTATTTCAATGTAGGCTGGCAGGACGTCGGCCCGGTGCTGGCCGAAGTTACGACATGGCTCGATGGCACGGCTACAAAATATTCCCTCAAATACCCGATCCGGCCGAGCCTCACGCAGCGCGTCGATGCGCTTGTGGTCTATCTTGAGCGCGAGCGTTGCCGGGCATTGGAGCCGGCGGTAGCGGCGCTCGCCGAGCGGCTCCGCCGGCATCTGCGGCCGTCGACGCCGCCACTCACCCACGCCCTCGCGCCAGGCGTCGGCCGCGCTGACGACCCTGCCGGCAACTCATCCTTTGGTCAGAGCCGATGCAATGCGTTAGCCCCTGCCGTGCTTGATCTCATTGAGACCGGACAGACAATCAAGATGCACGCCGTCGCCAAACTGGTCGCCGCGCTGGCTGCGGCATCGATCGATCCGCGGCGACCCTGGGAGGTAGAGCCGGCATGAGAACCGAGACGCAGCCGGCGACGACATCGCGTTACCGCGATGCCGCAATCGAGATCGGCAACCATCTGGTCGCTGGCGCGACTGCCGAAACCTTCGGTGTCACCTGGACGGGCGACGATCTGATCGGCACGGACGAAAACAGCACCAGTGTGGTCCACGGTCCCGTGGGGCCCGATCTCTATGGCGGCGCCGCCGGCATTGCCTGGTTCCTCGGACATCTGGCAAGAGCCACTGCTTCGCAGGTCTACGCTGATGTGGCTCGTGACGCGCTCGTCTTCTCGCTTTCCGCCGCGAGGCGCGAACTTTGTCCTACGAACCTTTCGCTCTATTCCGGCGCGACTGGTATTGCGCTTGCGGCGGCGGAAGTGGCCAACGCGCTCGACGATGTGGATCTGCGCTGCGAGGCCTTCGCCCTGGCGCGCGACATCGCTGACGCGATCATCGCGGGCGCGATCATCGAAATGGATGATCTGCTTGGTGGCCTGGCCGGAGTCGGTATCGGTCTGCTCGCCTTGCATCGCATGTCGGGCGATAGCCGCCATCTCGACGCGACCCGTCTCGCCTGCGAGCAACTGGTAGCCCGACGATCGCGCTCATGGTGGGGGGATTCCTGGCCTGACCACGAGGGCCAGCCCGGTTTGTGTGGCCTCGGCCATGGGGCGTCCGGCATCGGCCTCGTCCTAGCCGAAGCCGCGTGGCTGACGGGAGACGCGTCGCTGCTCGACGCCGCGCATGCCGCCTTCACCTACGAGCGCGGCCATTTCGCCCGGGAACGCAGCGCCTGGCCCGATCTGCGCAAACCGGAAAGTCCCGGCTGGACTACCGCCTGGTGCCACGGCGCACTGGGCATCGGCGCCGTCCGCCTGCGCCTCCACGAAGCGACCGGCGAAGACTGGGCGCTGGCTGAAGCGTCGGCCGCGTTGCTTGCAGGGCGTGCGCTTGCCGTAAACGCAGGCCGCGATGCGGCGCAAGGCATCGCCCATGACGCGACGCTTTGCCATGGACTTGGTGGCGTCACCGAGTTGATCTTGCTCGCCAGCGAAATCCTGAACCTTCCGGAGCATCAACAGGCCGCGCGCCGGCTCGCCGATCTCTGTCTCAAGATCAGAGCGCTCAACGGCGGCAAATGGACCACCGGTCTCGCCGGCTGCACTGACGTCCCTGGCCTGTTTATCGGCATCGCTGGCATCGGCGTCACCATGCTGCGCGTCGACAACCCGGCGGCGATCGGCTCGCCCATGCTTCCGGGTCGTCCAGCGATCACAGCAAAGCTGTAAGTGTCGCCACTTTGGTCCGCCGTCAAAAACCCGATTGAAAGGAATCCGGCTCGGCATAACGCACGCCCGTGATCGCCCGGACCTCTTCGAGGAATGCCTTCAAGTCGGCGCTTGCGGGAATGTCGATCACCAGCACATTGCCGGCATCGCGCCGCCACCGCACGATCTTCGTGGTCGACTTTCGCAGCGCTTCTTCGATCGCCGCCTGCTCGACTCCGGGCTCAATTCCGACATTGATCCGTTGCGTCATAGCCACATGCGGCAAGCCATTGCCGCTCCAATTCGTAAGGCTGAAACATGAGTCTATCTCCTTTGGCAACTCTCTGTACACCCTTATCCTGGGCAAGCAGTTCAAGGGGGGCGGACAAGAACTGCTCAGAAATCTTGCGCTGGTGTCGAAAAGAGTGAGAATTTATGCGGCTCGCCGTAGCCCGGTTCGCGTAGCGCCCTTGCGAGCTGGCTTTCATTCGGTGATGCGGACAGCTTTTTCAGGATCGTGGACGGCACCACTGATCGCGTCGTGATCGACGCCGCCAGATGAAGCTGATCGTCCCAATGATCGAGAAACAGATCGGTGCCCCGATATGGCTCGACAGCGCCGGATATACATCGCCTTTCTCGAACGCGTGGAACTTCCGATCTTTGAGATTGCGCAGTCCCAATGCGTACCGCTTGCCGATCGGGCGAACAGATCGAATATATGATCGCTCGCTCCGCCGGTATCGGTAAAGTGTTCCTGGATGTCGAGGATTGTGTCGTGATCGAATAGCCTATCGAGCACATAGGCTGCCTCGCTTTATGTCGGGCGCATCGGCAAGATAATGAAGTAGCGGTATCGATCGGAAAGATGGCATCGGAATTTCGATCTGGGTTCGCTGCCACAATGCAAGTTGATGTCGCCGCGTTTTGTGGCTCGGTCGTTCGCGCGAAAGAATTGGCCATCGGAATATAAAGTTGTTCCGTTGCCCCAAAGTCGAGAATTGGAATACCGGGTACGTGCAACGGTACGGCCTTATTTAGCAAAAGCACCAAGCCGCAAACCGGCTTAGCCGAGCTGCATCTGGCCACATCGGTGGTTGGATATACGGAGGCGGAAGCGCTTGGTTGCGTCCTCCTGGGTCGGGTTCATCAGTCGGCACAGGACGCCGGCCTGATATTCATAGGGGGCAGCGGTTGAGGAAGTCCCCCACCTGCCTTGCATAGACATGATCGTGGAGCCGCGACGACACCAAGAAATCAGAATCTGTTCCGTCTTTGCCGCCGCTGTCGTCCGCCACCTCCTCACCGGATTCCGAGGTTTCCGGGATGCTGCGATTCATCTGTCCGACTTTGCGATTGTGCAAGTCGATGCGCAGGGCCGCGAACACGGCGTGGAAGCGGCATTCGTAGTAATCTAACCAAGTGCAACCCTCGACGGCATCTTCGGCAAACATCATCGCTAGAGCACATGCGTTGATAGATGAATCGATTGTGAAGTGACAGGCAGCGCGCGGGTTGATTCAACGTCCATTTTGAAGAGGTGGACGATGGCGAGAGCACTTAGCGCTGATCTTCGGTCGCGGGTTTTGAAGGCTTCGGAAGAAGGAGCGTCGGCGCGGCAGGCTGCGGCGCGATTTGAGGTGGGGATATCGAGTGCGATCCGCTGGATCGCGCGGGCGAAGATCGGGGAACTTACGCCGCGACCACAAGGTTGGCAACGCGGCTCAAGGCTCGATGCGCATGAAGCCTTCATCGTCGAGCTTATCGAGGAACGCAAGGACATCACACTGAACGAGATGGTCGAGCGGCTGGCGGCCGACCGGTTGGTTCGGATCGGCCGAAGCGCCTTGAGCGCCTGGCTTCGCGGGCGCGGCTGGACATTCAAAAAAGTCGGCCCACGCACTGGAGCAGGACCGCCCCGACATCCTGAAGCGCCGACGTGCCTGGTTCGAGGGCCAACTCGATCTCGATCCAGCGAAGCTCGTGTTCATTGACGGTGAGAGAGACCCGTGGCTCTCGAACGGATTGTCGACCAAGATGGCGCGTCTGCGCGGAAGGGCGCCGCGGGGCGAGCGTTGTCGGGCCGGCGTGCCGCACGGACACTGGAAGACGACGACCTTCACCGGCGCGCTGCGGCTCACCGGCATGACCGCTCCCTTCGTCTACGACGGTGCGATGAACGGCGCCGTGTTCCTCGCCTATGTCGAACAGGTGCTGGTCCCGACGCTCTCGCCGGGCGAGGTCGTCATCATGGACAACTTGCCGGCGCACAAGGGAGAAGGCGTGCGCACCGCGATCGAGGCGGCCGGCGCCACGCTTCGGTTCCTGCCGCCCTACAGTCCCGACTTCAACCCCATCGAGAACGCATAGCCGGGAAACCTCTGAAGGTGAGGTTCCGTTGATACCACGCATTGGCCACAAAGCGCTGATTCTGTTGGCCCAATGGATGGCGAATCGGGATGAGCCAGAAGCGAATACACAT
>NZ_JBIRCY010000121.1:0-8977 GCF_044326205.1 Mesorhizobium sp. IMUNJ 23232 | reverse complement strand
GGAGATGCGGCAGATCGGCAGCGCCGTGGTCGTGCGCGGCAGGACGGCGCGCGGCACGGTGCGGTTCCAGCGGACGCGGCCGCTGTGGCTGGGCCGGCCGCCCGGCGGCCGGCTGTCGCCCTACGATCCGGACCCCGGGCGCCGGAAGAACATCCGCGAGATCGACGAGATTCTGGCGCGTGCCCATGCGCTGGCCTTGGACGCGCTGAACCCGATGCGTGCCGATACGTCCTGACGCCGGCGCTCCGCCGGACACTACAAGCAAAGGGTCGACGACCAGCGCGGATTTTTTCGTGGCCTGGCGGCGGTCCGTGCTGTCTGCAAATACCGCTGCTCAAGCCCGCCGAGTTGTTTAGGCGCGCCGCCAGAATTCAAGCTATTGCGCCGCAACAGTTTTTGGGTGCAGCGCAGCATACGCAACGGCATGCCGCTGCGAACCTTACACAAATTTAATGAGAATTCGCCTTTGCAATCTGGCACACAGCCTCAAATCGGCGGCACTTGCGTGCTGCCAATTGGTTGATTTCGCATTTGCATGGCGACGGTGTATGACTTTGTCGTCCCGTGTTGTGCTGCTCGGGTCCGGGATTTCAAATGTCCGTCTGGAAACAACTTGCTCTTTCGCTGGTGGTTGTTGTCGCCGCCGCTGCGGCTTGGGTGAAATTTTTTCCAGGGTCGGACCGGCTGCTGGCCTCCTGGGGCATCGAATGGGCCCTGGCCTCGACGACGAAGCCCGAGACGACGGGCGCCGTTCGCCAACGGGAAGGCGGCAACCAATCCCAGCGCGCCACCGTCGTCGCCGAGGCCGTCAGCACCGCCACCATCAACGACCGCCTCCAGGCAATCGGCACCGGTCGCGCCAATGCCACCGTCACCGTCACGCCCTACACCGCCGGCCGCCTCACCGCTTTCCTCGTCCAGTCCGGCGCCCATATCGACAAGGGCCAGGTCATCGCCACGCTCGATTCCGAGACCGAGGAGATCGCGCTGGACCGCGCAAAGATCACCCGCGACGATGCCGCCGCCAAGGTCACGCGCATGGAAGCGTTGCGCAAGTCGAACACCGCCACCGCCGTGCAGCTCACCGAGGCGCAACTGGCGCTTCGCAACAGCGAACTCGCCGTTCACGACGCGCAACTGGCGCTCGACCGCCGCTCGGTGATCTCGCCGATTGCCGGCGTCGTCGGCATTTTACCGATCGAGGCCGGCAACTACGTCACCAGCCAGTCGTCCATCGCCACGGTCGACGACCGCTCGTCGATCCTCGTCGATTTCTGGGTGCCCGAGCGTTTCGCCGCCGCCGTCGAAGTCGGCGCCGAGATCACCGCGACGCCGCTGGCCAATCCCAAGCAGAGCTACAAGGGCACCGTATCAGCGGTCGACAACCGCATCGACGACAAGAGCCGCACGCTGTGGGTGCAGGCGCGCATCGCCAACCCGTCCGATTCGTTGCGCGCCGGCATGTCCTTCCAGGTCGCCATGCAGTTCGCGGGCGAGACCTATCCCGCCGTCAGCCCGCTTGCCGTGCTGTGGGGCACCGACGGCGCCTTCGTCTGGGTGGTCAAGGACGGCAAGGTCGATCGCATGCCGGTCCGCATCATCCAGCGCAATACCGAGACCGTGCTTGTCGACGCGCCGATCGCCAGCGGCGATATGGTCGTGACCGAAGGCGTGCAGAGTGTGCGCCAGGGCAGCGAGGTCCGCATCGCCGGTGAAAAAGACCTGCCGCGCGCCGCCGACGCCAGCGGATCCTGAGGCATAGCGTGGCATGACCGACATCGACAGCAACAAGGCCGACGAGAGCTTTACCGCTCTGTTCATCCGCAGGCCGGTCATGGCCTTCGTGCTGAACGTGCTGATCGCGGTGGCCGGCCTCGCCGCCTTCTACGGCGTCGAGATCCGTGAGTTGCCTGACGTCGACCGCGCCGTCATCACCGTCACCACCGATTTCGAGGGCGCCGCCGCCGAAACCGTCGACCGCGAGCTGACCGACGTCATCGAGGGCGCGGTCGCCCGCGTCTCCGGCGTCAAATCGATCTCGTCGACCTCTTCCTTCGGCCGCAGCCGCGTCACCATCGAGTTCAACGACGGCGTCGATTTGAACGTCGCCGCCTCCGACGTGCGCGATGCCGTCGGCCGTGTCGCCAACGCCATGCCGGACGAGGCCGACCCGCCGCGCATCGTCAAGGCCGACGCCAATTCCGACGCCGTCATGCGTCTCGCCGTCACCTCCGAGACCATGTCGATCCAGGACATGACGGTCTTCGTGCAGGATCAGATCGAGGACACACTGGCCGCCGTCCCCGGCGTCGCCGACGTGCAGGTCTATGGCGACCGCGACAAGATTTTTCGCATCGACGTCGACCAGAGCAAGCTGGCGAGCCAGGGCTATACCGTGGCCGACCTGCGCAACGCGCTGGCCTCCGTCGCCTTCGACAGCCCGGCCGGCTCGATCACCACCAACAACCAGGACCTGATCGTCCGCACCACCGCCGACGTCACCACGCCGGAGGAATTCGAGGCCATCGTCATCGGCGGCGACACCCATGTCCGCGACGTCGCCACCGTTACGCTCGGCCCCGATACCGGGCAGAGCACGCTGCGCTCCGACGGCAAGACCGGCATCGGCATGGGCATCGTGCGCCAGGCCGAATCCAACACGCTCGACATTTCCGCCGGCGTGCGGGCCGCCGTCGCCGAGATTCAGAATGGCCTGCCGGAAGGCATGACCATCAAGGTCACCAGCGACGACGCGGTCTTCGTCGAAGGCGCTGTGCATGAGGTCGAGCTGGCGCTCATGCTGTCCGTGTCGATCGTGCTGATCGTCATCTACGTCTTCCTGCTCGACTGGCGCGCCACCCTCATTCCGGCGCTGTCCATGCCGGTCGCCATGATCGGCACCATTGCCGCGATCTACCTCGCCGGCTTCTCCATCAACATCCTGACCCTGCTGGCGCTGGTGCTCGCCACCGGCCTGGTCGTCGACGATGCTATTGTCGTCCTCGAAAACATCGTGCGCCGCCGCAACATGGGCCTGGGGCCGCGCGCCGCCGCCTTGCTCGGCACCCAGGAGGTGTTCTTCGCTGTCATCGCCACCACGGCGACGCTGGTCGCCGTCTTCGTGCCGATCTCCTTCCTGCCCGGCCAGACCGGCGGCCTGTTCCGCGAATTCGGCTTCGTGCTCGCCATGTCGGTGCTGCTCTCCTGCGTCGTGGCCCTCACGCTCTGCCCGATGCTCGCCTCGCGCATGCTGACCGCCCACGCGCTGCACCACGACGGCCCCGGCGGCGTCGGCGGACGCATAGGCTCCGCGCTGGGCACGCTCTACCGCCGCTGCCTGCACATCTGCCTCGACGCGCCGCTGATCGTCGTGCTCGTCGCCGTGCTGTTTGCGGGCGCCGCCTTTTCGCTGTTCGGCACGATCCGCCAGGAACTGACGCCGAGCGAGGACCGCTCCGTCGTGCTTCTGCGCATCAACGCGCCGCAGGGCGTCAGCCTCGACTATACGTCGCAGCAGATGCGCCGCATCGAGGAACTGATCCAGCCGCTGCGCGATTCCGGCGAGATCGTCAGCACCTTCGAGAATGCCGGCCAGAACGGCCAGTACAATTCCGGCTTCATGGTGATGACGCTGGCGCCCTGGGGAGAGCGCGCGCGCAGCCAGCAGCAGATCATGGCCGACATCTCGCGCCTCGTCCGCCAGGTGCCGAGCGTCCGCGTCTTCCCGGTGCAGCCCAACAGCCTCGGCATCCGCGGCGCCGGCAACGGCCTGCAATTCGCGCTGGTCGGCAACGACCGCCAGAAACTCAGCGAGGCCGCGGTCCAGATCATCGACAAGATGCAGCAGGATTCTCGCTTCCAGCAGGCCCGCCTCTCCGTCGACCCCACCCAGCCGCAGCTTTCCGTGGTCATCGACCGCGAGCGCGCCTCCGACCTCGGCATCGACATCACCGGCCTCGCCGCCACCCAGCAGGCCATGCTCGACGGCAACGATATCGGCGACGTCTATATCGGCGACCGCGCCTATGGCGTGAAGCTGGTCTCCACCACCAACCCGGTCAACGATCCGACCGACCTGGAAAACATCTACCTGAAGACCGGCGACGGCCGCTACGTGCCGGTCTCGACCATCGCGACGCTCACCGAACGCGCCGTGCCGCCCTCGCTGACCCGCGAGGAGCAGCAGCCGTCGGTCGCCATTACTTCCAACCTTCGCGAGGATTTCGCGCTGGGCGACGCGCTGCGGGTCGCCGAGCAGATCGCGGCGCCCCTGCTTCCGCCCGGCAGCCGCATCGTGCCGCTGGCCGAGGCCGCGACGCTGGGCGAGACCAACAGCGGCATGATCACCATCTTCGGTTTCGCGCTGGTCATCATCCTGCTGGTGCTCGCCGCCCAGTTCGAAAGCTTCATGAGCGCCATCATCATCATGGCGACCGTTCCGCTGGGGCTCGCCTGCGCTATCTTCGCGCTCATCCTCACCGGCACCAGCCTCAATGCCTACAGCCAGATCGGCCTCGTGCTCTTGGTCGGCGTCATGGCCAAGAACGGCATCCTGATCGTCGAATTCGCCAACCAGCTCCGCGATCGCGGCGCCAGCGTGCGCGAGGCGATCGAGCAGGCGTCCAACATCCGGCTGCGCCCGGTCATGATGACCATGATCTGCACCGTGCTCGGCGGCGTGCCGCTGGTGCTTGCGAGCGGCGCCGGCGCCGAGGCGCGCATCGCGCTGGGCTGGGTCATCGTCGGCGGCCTCGGCCTCGCCACCGTCTCGACGCTGTTCCTGACGCCGGTCGCCTACCTGCTCCTCGGCCGCTTCATCACGCCGAAAGTGCACGAGGAAGCCCGCCTGAAGCGCGAACTCCAGGAAGCCGCCTATCTCGACGCCGAACCGGCGGAATGAGTTCGCCATATGATTTTGGTGGTTCGTGGAAATGTACCGCTACCGACACCAAGCTGATCACTTCTTATTTCATAGGCGGGCCGATGACGGATTCCGATGCATGGAGCATTTGCGGGTGAGTCCCAGGAAGTCAGCGACATCGTCGCGTTAATTGAGAGGGGACATCGAAAACCTATGGTTCGTGGGCCGATACAAAACAGAAATGGCCCTAAGGTGAAAGCAGATGCCTCTTGAACGAATTAGAGAGAATGTCGCCATGTTGCGAACGGCGACCCCGCCGCCTCCGATTAGCGAGGCCGTCGGGCTTCTGTTTCACAGCCACATCGATTGGTTCGAATTGATCAAGACCATACGATTGGTATACGACATAGGTATGTTAGAGGCTGAAAAGATTGCGCTGGCGCACGAAGGCTGGCGTCGCTGGTGCGACAAACAAATCAACTCCGATCCACGTTGTAGAAAATTAGCTTGGGGTCATATGCGCCTCAATGGTCTAAACTCCTTAATCGAGAAAGACGGGGATCGGCTGAAAGTTCGATAAGAATCCGACCATTGAGATTCAAACTCGACCCGCCCACCGAAAACTCGCATCTTGAAAGCCGCGTTATTGCCGGTCGATCCGCCAACTTGTCCATCGGCGTAATAGCGCTCACGCCCATTTTAATCCCGATCATCGTAGGGCGTTAGCTCTCGTTCCAACTCGGGTTGAAATGAGCTGGATAATTGGAATTCGGTGACAATCCGGAACGTACCCACTATCAGAACCCAGAAAATATCGGGCTGGGAGTTTATCGGTTGAAGAAGATCACCCTCGAACAGGCCAAGACAGGCGTCGGGCACGAAGTCGGCGTATCGCCGTGGCGCACCGTCACGCAGGAAATGATCGACCAGTTCGCCGACGCGACCGACGACCACCAGTTCATCCATTGCGACCCCGAGCGGGCGGCAAAGGAAACAACCTTCGGCGGCACCATCGCCCACGGCTTCCTGACGCTGTCGCTGCTGTCGGCGATGGCTTTCGAGACGATCCCGAGGATCGAGGGCGCCGACATCGGCATCAACCAGGGTTTCGACACGCTGCGTTTCGTCACCCCGGTCAAGACCGGCGCCCGTATCCGCACCCGCTTCGTCCTGGCAAAACTAAAGGCGCGTCCGTCCGGCTGGATCGAGATCGAACACGACGTGACGATAGAGATCGAGGGATCGCTGAAACCGGCGCTAACCGCGCGCTGGCTGACGCTGGCGTTCATTCAGCCGGAGGAAACACCGGCGTGAGGTAGCGCGCCGCCACCCGACCGAGGACCCTTCTCGGACTACTCCCGCCGTCCGCGGCGTGGCTTTGACAGGTTATGGCGTTCCGACTGCAATGACGACCTCGGTCGACGCGGCATCAAACCACGACGAAGTCCGAACTGGCGAGCGCGGGCAAGCCGACAAACTTGGCTATCAGCACTTTGCTATAGGCGCCCGACCCATCGGGATCGTAGTAGAGCATGCCGTCATCCGTGTCGTATATGATGCGGTCGGACGCTCCCTCCGCCAGTCCCGTCGTGTTGGCTCTGAAAACTCCGGCGCCCAAGGCCCCCGAAGGCAAGGAGAACGAAAGACTGCGCAGTTCGATCAGATCCTCGCCCGACGTAAAATCGGCAATTGTGGGAGAATGATAAGGCCCCGTCCAGGAGAGGACGAACGTGTCGTCGCCCTTGTATCCGACCAGCGTATCAAGGCCGCCTTTTCCATCCAGGCGATTGTCGCCCGCATTCCCGACGATCTTCTGTGCATAATTGTTGCCGCTGAGATTGATGTCCTTGGTGCCGTTGAGCGATGTCGTATTGAGAAATTCGATCGCGCCTCCGAGCAGTTGCCAGCTTACCGTCGTCGCCACACGATCAACGCCATCACGAATTCCCTCATCTTGGATGTTATCGTGGATATTGTCGACATAATAGATGTCGTCGCCGCCTCGCCCCGCCATGGTGTCGGCGCCGCCCGCGCCGTTTAGGATATTGTCGTATGCATTGCCGAACAGAGTCTGGCCCAATTCGTTGCCGGTCAGATTGAGGGCTCTGCTGGATAGCGAGACCATCTCGACATGAGAGCCGCTCGAAAGCGTGAAGTCTGCAAGGCCATAATATTCTATCGTATCGAAGCCGCCTCCCTCTGCTTCCACGACGATCGTGGCGGCGTTGTGTATAGTGTATCTGTCGTCGCCGCCCAGGCCGCGCAGAACGTCGGCTGCGTCGGCGTCGCCTCCGCCGGTAATCCAATTTTTCCCGGCATTGCCGATGATGGTCTGCGCGAACTCGTTTCCCGTGAGAGCGATTTGCGACGTTCCAGTAGCGGAAGTCGTCTTGAGCACTTCGATTTCCTGACCGCCAGGGAGATGATACCCGCCCGTCGAAACCGCCACTTGGTCGAAGCCTTCATCGGCATTTTCGATGATCATGTCGGCGCTTTCGCGCACCGAATAGATATCGTCCCCCTTCCCGCCCAGCATCCAGTCACCCTTACCGGGCGCAATGGTATGGGCGCCGCCACCCGGGTAAAACCAATCATCCCCGTTGCCACCGAACAGAAAATCGACCTTGTCGGTGCCTGTAACCGTGAGATCGGCCGGCGAGGTGTTGAGCAGGAAATCGGAGGCGGCTAGCGTATGGTTCTTGACCGTCAGGCTTTCGACGAAACCATTGAATTTGAGCGTCAGGATCGTATCGGCGCCGCTATGCGTGATGAACGGCAGCAGTTGGGAAAAACTCGACAGATTGAAAGCCGAAAAGTCCAGCTTGTCGCCGGCTTGAAAGTTGGAGATGACCTGGGGTGGAAACTGTCTCGTAAAAATATAGTTCGTCATGAATGCCTCCCGCTCCGCCATCTACTTTATGTCGATGACGTGGGTATAGCAACTGTCGCGAGACAATCGGCGCCGCCTCAACCTTTTGGGGAGACACTGACGCGCTTTACCGAGGCAAGACGAGACGGCTATGACAGAGGTATCGACTGGTCGACATCCACCCGATCAGTGACTCTTCTTGCCCGGCCCGCCGGGAATAGCTGTCGACGTCACCGAAACCGGGTCGCTTGCCGGAAAAGAATCCTCCAGTCCTTCCTCAAGTTCCTGTTCGAGAGCCTCGTCATCGTCAGGCCGGTCTTCCGGCGGCAACTCGTCTTTAGGGGGTCTGGGCGTACTCATCCCGGCACTATGACATGCCGAACGCCAACATCAAGGTTTTGCCGCCCGCGGCGTTGCCTTCATTAACCGCCGGTTCCGGGGCGGCATGGCAAGCCGATACCCCATGAGCAAGGCGATCGGGCTCAATACCGCAAACAACAGCTTCTGGAACCACACCGGGATGCCGTGGCCATAGGCGTGGCCTCGGAAGGCATGAAGCGCCTGGGCTTGTAGAAACAGTGGCGGTTCGCCCTTGGCGTCATACCAGGACGGGTTGTCGGCGATGTTCATCGACATGTTCAGGAACAGGCGCAGAAAATCGTGGGCTGGCCGGAATTTGGCGGTGAACTGCGTCTCGCCGTCGTGGCCGTTGCGGAACAGATGCGGCGTGCCGCGCGTGACCACCAGGCTCTCCCCCGGCCCGAACATCCGCCACGCGCCGTCGACCATGATACGCAGCATGCCGGCCTGCACGATGAACTCCTCATCGGCATTCGGATGCAGATGCTGCCGCCCGGTTCCCGTCAGCATCCCGCCCCGCTCCAGGAAAACCTCGAACTGAACTTCGTCCGCGCGATCGTCCATATGGGTGAAGATAAAAGTTTCGCCGTTGAAACGGTTGCGGATACGCGTGCCGACGGGCGGGAGCGGTTGCATTGCGAAATCCATACGGCACATGGGCGACCGCAGTCGGCGACGCTTCTCGAGCGCCGTCGGGATCATAGCAGGGAATATGACGCCGTCGAACCGGTTGGCTGATCGCCGCCCCGGCTGCCCTAATTGTCATTGCTATGGAGGTTGTCCGTCCGAGGCTTGGATGCGAGGTTGCGGTTACCACACACGCGACCGCCAGCCAGGAGCCTCGGATGGACGTTCATGACAATGCCAGAACAACACCGCGCAGTCGA
>NZ_JBIRCY010000120.1:0-9169 GCF_044326205.1 Mesorhizobium sp. IMUNJ 23232 | reverse complement strand
GATGCCCGCGGGTCCCCTCGCCGTCGCCGGCGGGCCGCCGGTGCCGCAGCCCTGGTACGGCTTCATCCTGCGCTCTTCGGTTGTGGCCGACTATCCGGGTCTCGGCGTCAACATCTACCCGAAGGGCCATAGCCCGGACGACAAGGGCGCTGAGATCATCCTGCTGCCGGTGCGCCGGCTCGACCTTCTGGGCGAGAAATCAGACACGCTGTTCTGCCTCGTCGAGGGCGAGCCTTACCACGTCGACATCCACGAGGCGCCGGAGGTGCTGCACTACGGCATCGACTCCTACGTGCCCGGCACCCCGCCCACGGCGACCAAGGTTCTTCGCCTGTTCACCGTCTCGAACGGCCAGGTCACCTGGACCGGAAAGACCGACACGCCGCAGATCGGCGGTGCGTTCCGCGGCAAGCAGCCACGGGTCGTCAAGATGACGGCCCTCGCCGCCCAGGTCGCCGCGTCGAACGGGATAAAGTCCGTCAATTCCGCCGAAATGGGATTCGAGATGACCGAGGGCGTCGGCAAGGTCACCTTCGTGAACCGGAGCGCAACATGAGCGCCGTCATCCCGCTGAATGTCGCCGCGATCCGCGTCAGCGGCTTCGACCAGAGCAACGTGACGCCCGCTTTCAAGGGCCGAACGGCCGCCTTCGACCAGTTGCCGTACACTTCCGCCTCCAGGGTGGCGAGCACCGGCGACACGATCGTCCGCCCGCTTGCCGACAACAGCGCGACCTACCGGCTCGATGCCGGCATCCACCTTCACTGGGAACTGCCCGACCGCTTCAAGCGCGGCGTGCAAGGGCCCGCCGACGGGCGCGTCACCTTCCCAGCGGCGCCGAACCGCTGGCTCGTGATCCGTTCCTTCAGCCTCTACGATCCCGTCGCCCAGACATGGGGCGCGGTCTCGCAGAAGAGCTGGATCGTAGAGAGCGACTATGTCAGCGCCACCCCCGCGCCGGGGCCGCTGGGCGAGGATCGGCATCCCATCGCCATTCCCGTGGCGATCGGCAGCACACCCTTCAGCTATATGGGCCGTGTGCTTGACGCCGCCGGCTGGGACCCGGCAAAGGAGAACCCCGCCGACTACCTGCCGAACTACAAGGGACCAGGCGGAGATTCGCTCTACCTCACCTGCATCGGCTTCGTCGGCCCGGCCTTCTCCGGCTACTATCCCGACTGCCGGAGCGTGTTCGGCTTCTGGGACGATTTCGGCGACATGCCGACCATTGCCGCCGCAATCACAGGCAGCACGCAACTGCGCTTCCGGGCGAGCTACCAAGTCATGGGCTGGCTGTCGGACCCGACGGCGGACCCGCTCGCCGGCATGGCCGCAACAGTCACCAAGAATTACGCCACCTACCTCGCCCAGACCGTGGCCGAGAAAGTGCCGGTCAAGCGCACGCCGGCCGATATCTTCGTGACGCTCGCCGGGCAGCAACTCGGCTGGACCTTCGACCCCGCTGCCATCGGCTATACGCTCGGCAAGGACAATGTCCTCGTCTCGCTCGACGTGCCCGAGACCAGCCTCGTTTCGGGCATCGTGCAGGAGATCGACTGGAACCAGCTCGATCCAAACAGCGACACGCCGTTCCTCACCGCGCCGGGCGGCGGCGCGTCGTGGAGCGACGATGTCGATCTCGCTATCGGCAACACCACAACCGAGGCGATATCCGCCCTCGTGCGCAGCCAGCTTCCAAAACCGTCCGGAACCGGCATCGAGTCGGACTACGAGTTCCTGCTCGACGCGCTGCAGCTCGGCATCCTTCGGGACATCGAGAATGGCGGCAACACCATGACCGGGCTGGTGGAATCGCTGCACAGCAGGGCCTTCGCGCAGCAGTCGGGCGGCCAGCTCTGGACGGTCTCGGCCCAGTCGCAGCCCTCGGCGGACGGTCAGCCGCCGGCGCAGCCGGTCGAGGTGACGCTGCCGCTCCCGCTCGCCGAGAAGCTCAACACGCTGAATCTTGCCCAGCAGGAATACGACCAGGGGCGCGACCGGCTGGTGACGCTTCGGCGGCAGCTCTTCATGGACTGGGTGATCTTCGTCAAGCAATACACCCGCGGCGCCACCACGCCCCCGCCTATCGTCGGCACCAACGACCTCGGAGGTTTCCTCGCCACCTCGACGGGCGGCGAACTCGGCGCGGTAAAGGATCAGCAGGCAAAAATCGGGCTCGCCACATTCCCCCTCGATTCCGAGGGGCGGCAGGTCATCGGCGTCACCACCAAGGACACGGGCGACACCGCCTCGACGCGCCTCGTCGCTGCCTTCAACGCGATGCAGGCGGCCTTGAAGGCCCTCAATGCCGATGCGGCGGCAGCCACCGCCGCGTTGCTGGCCGCCCGCGGGCCAAGGGCCGTGCCGCCGCCTCCGGAATGGGTGCTGGAGGCGACGAGCGCCGCCCCCTACTGGCTGCCGACCGACACGGTCGTGGTGATGGAGGGTGACCGGATCGAGCCGGTCCGGCGCAACGGGGCGACGACAGCCATAGCGGTGCGCACCAGCGCCGAGGTCATCGACCGGCTGACGCTGGCCGCTGGCGGCGGGTCATGGACCGTGAAGGGCACGGACCTCACGGGCCTGCTGCCGGTTCCCGCCGCCGCGCCCGATGTGGCGACGCTCGGCGGGCTGGCCGCGGAGACCGCACTGCTGCTGCCGATGACCGTTCCCCTCGTGGCGACAGCGCTTGCCGGCCAGGGCGGCGCCAGCAACCCGGCCGTAGCCGGTGCTACGACTTTCACCGCGGCACTCGCCACCGCGCAAGGCGGCGCCGCGCCACTGTCCGGCGCGCCGGCCTCGGGACTTTACGCCGCCGTCCGGGCAACGGGATACAAGCCGGTGCCCGATCCCGTGCAGACCGTCACTGCTCCCATCGCACTCAGCGTCACCTTCACCGCGGCCAATGGCGGGGCGTTTCCGCCCGATCCTGTCGGCTGGCGCACCCAGACGCCATTGCCGGAATTCACGCCCACCCGGGTCGACCCGTTCCTGCCGGTCTGGCTGGTTTGGAGCGCCTCGATCGATCCGCTCGCCCATGGCCAGGGAGCCGATTATGCACCGACGACCATCTCCGACCGTTTCGCCCTCGACAGCGACGCGGTGGACTATCGCTACCGCGTCAGCAGCGGCGCGCCCGTTCCGGGCTTCACCACCGGCAAGCCGGTGACCTATGCCGGAGCGGTTGTGCTGAACAAGCGCCCCACCGAGGGGCTGACGACCCAGATCGACACCTACATCTCCGACTATCCGGCCGATCCGACCGATCCGACCGACACCGTCGACGTTGAACTGAAGGCGGCCCGCGACGACATCGCCGGGCGGCGGATCATGTCGCAGGCGCTGAGCGGGTTGTCGATGCAGCAAACGCTGCAGACGCCGATGCCGCAGATCGAAGTCGCCAACCGCGTGTCCGGCCCGCGCGACGCGGTGACCGGCGCCATCGCCCAGGCGGCGCGCGCCACGCCCGGGGACACCTGGTATGCGACCGCCTTCAACTCGGTCGCGCCGATCTCGACCGGCATCCTCGCCGACTTCAATTTCGGACCGATGCGCTCGGGTTTCATGGAGGTGCAGTCGCTCACCATCGTCGATGTCTTCGGCCAGGTGATGAATCTCGCAACGAAGCCCACGACCTCGGGCGCGATGACCGTGGCGCCTTCGGCCGATTTCCGGCCCGATCCCGGCGACACCGCCAATGCCGAGAAGATCTACCTGCCGCCGCGGCCGCTGGTGCCGACCCGCCTCGACTTCCACTGGCTCTCGGCAACACATGACGCTGCGGAGAAGAACGACTTCGTCCTGCTCAACGCCCATCCCGCGACCTCGCCGGTCTGCGGATGGATCCTGCCCAACCACCTCGACGTGTCGCTGGTGTTTTACCGATCCGACGGGGCCGAAATCGGCTCGTTCGGGATCGAGCACGGGCAGTCGAAATACCGCACCCGCGCCGGCAACATCGGCAACCCGACCGACAACCTCGCGCTGGACATCGGCCCCACCGTCAAGCCGCCGGTCAACCCGCATCTCGCCGACCTGATGTGGTTCATCGACGGCCAATCGGTCGGCTTCCTCAAGGATCTGATGGCGACGATCCAGGCGACCGACGCCTACATCGCACCCGCGAGCCATGCGCAGGATGTCTCGCTGTCGATCCTGATGGGACGGGCGCTGGCGGTGACGCGGGCGGTCGTCGGCCTCTCGACCGCCGGCGGAGCGCTGCCGATCAGTCAAGCGAACACCTCGGACTCTGGCCCGCTCGCATTGGCGGTAAAGAATGGCTGGATCGACTACGCGACGCGCGAGAGCAAGACCAGCGCGGGGCTCGCCGACGTGATCTTCCCGCTGCGGCTCGGCGATTTGTCGAACATCGACGACGGCCTCGTCGCATTCCTGCCCGAAGCGCAGGCAGGCAACCCCTATTCGACCGTCTATTCGTCGGCGGCGCCGAAAGCAGGCGCGAACGATGTCAAGCAGCCGCTGCCCGATACGCTGAGCCTGAAACTCAACGACGGGCTTACGCCGGTCACGCTCATTGTCGATCCACGCTCGCCGGTCCACGCCACGACGGGTATCCTGCCGGTCGGGGTCGTACAGATCCCGCCCGACCAGTACGCGGCTGCGCTCGGAGATTTGTCGCTGACCTTCGCCACCCATCCCGTGCTGGCGCGCTCGGGTGGACTTACCTTGCCGCTGCCGGCCGAAAATGGCTTCTCCTGGTCCTGGATCGCCCCCGGCAAGGCGCCGGCGCCGCTGCCCACCGACACCGCTTCGGATGTCGCCGTCTGGGGCTACAGTCCGCAGCGCCTGATCGAAGGCTGGCTCGGCCTCGTGCCCAATCCGACGCCTGGAGAAAAGGCATGACCGCCGCCGCACTCATTCCGGTCGCGATCGTCAATCCCGCCACCGGCGACGCGTCGATCGATGTCGGGGTCACGGCAACGCTCAAGGTGACGCTCACCAACAAGACCGGCGGGGCCATAGGCATCTCGGCAACCAACCCGGCATCGACGCTCACCATCTACGGCGACCCGGCGACCCTCTTCACCGCGGCGCAGTTCACCGCGATGGCCGCGACGCTCGACGGCTGGACTCCGTCGGTCGACTCCGGCAGCCCGGCGCTCGTCCTGACCGCGAACAAGGACCAGAGGTGGGACGACGGCGCGGACCTCGTCCTGACCCTCGACGGCGTGGTCTCGACCGATGCGCCGGGCGCGGACGGCCTGCAGATCAATCCGGTCGGCCTAACCGGCAATGTGCCTTTCAGCACGTCCGGGACGTTGATCCTGAAGGAGCCGAAGAAACCTGGGAACGCCTCGCTGACCGATGTCCTGCAGGTCAATCTCGACAACCAGGGGCTGGTCTACCGTTCCGACGAAGGCGACCCGCTGACCAACGTCCTCTTCCTCAACATCAAGAATACGGCCGCTGCCGCTGTCTACCGCGGCAAGACGGCGGCGGGGAGCCCGCGGGTCGACGTCCGCTTCGTCTATGGCGGCACTGCCGGCGCGCTCGCTCCCGCGACGAACAATGGCGGGGTCGGTCCGATCGGTTCGGCCTGGAACATCCGTGCCGACCCCAAGGTCGTGCCGCTCGGCTGGTCGACCACCAATCCCGACATCGCCGCCAGCGATCCGGTGCCGGTCTGGACGTTGACGCCGTCGACCATGTCTATCCTCGGCACCGGCGACCTGGCCAATGTAACTTTCACCTTTTCGGATATCATATCGTTCACGCCGGTCGGCCATACGCAGATGTATCTGCTGTTCACCGGCTTCATGCAGGACGAGACGACACGCTACGACGACCACGTCTTCGTCCTCGACATCCCCAAGGTCGACCCTCCGCCGACGCGTGGCCTAGTCGCCTTCAACGCGGGCTCGCCGCTGGCCGAGATGCGCGACCCCAATGCGGCGATCCCCATCTCGCTCCGCTGGACGATGTTCGACGTGGCGCGTGTCCAGCTTCTCGCCTCGGCCCCCACCGTGCCGCCGGCGATCGTGTCTTACCCCGACCCCAAGCCCCTGGACTATGACAGTCTCAACCTCAGCGTTCCGCCGGTCGCGCGCAGCGAGCCGATCTTCTTCAGCTTGCAAAGCTTCGACGGCAATGAAGGCTTCCTGAATGCCCTCCAGTTCACGGTGTACGTCCAGGTTTCCTGGGTGAGCGACCCGACCGGTCGGACCTATCCCGTCGGGCTCTTCGGCAACACGTTCTGGATGCTCCAGAATTATGCCTATGACACCCACGGCTCCTTCGCCTACGGGACGCAAAAGCTGACCGACGCCTATGGCCGGCTCTATAACTGGGACGCGGCGAACGCCAACGCGCCCGACGGCTGGCAGCTTCCCGGCGTCGCCGACTGGCAGGCGCTCTTCAACCTCTGGCCTTCGTCCACCGCGGCCTTCGCCGAACTGATCGATGGCGGCAATTCGGGCTTCGCGGCCGGCCTCGGCGGACAGCAGGACAATACCGGCACGCTGTCCGGCCTGCTGTCGCGCGGCGTCTACTGGACCGCGAGCAATCCGCAGACCGCACAGTTCTCGACCGGTTCCGGAACGGGCATGGTCTCGGTCAGCACCCCGCTCCCGGACTATGCGGTCTCGACCCGCTATATCAGACATGTCTGAGGCGGCGGCGATCCGGCGTCCGGCCGACGCGCCGGTCCGTCGCCCGACGATCTGCCTGTGCATGATCGTGCGGGACGAGGCGCATGTCATCGAGCGGGCGCTGGATTCGGCGCGGCCGTGGATCGACGCCTGGGTGATCTGCGACACCGGCTCGACCGACGGCACGCCGGAGCGTGCGGCGGCCGCGCTGGAAGGCATCCCGGGCATGGTCCATCACCACGCCTGGGTCGATTTCGGCGCCAACCGCAGCCGCGCCATCGCGCTGGCGCGGCGCCAGGCCGATTATGTGCTGATCCTCGACGCCGACATGACGGTCCAGGTCGCCGACCCTGACTTCAAGGCCGGCCTGGTCGCCGACCGCTACTGGCTGCGCTACGACGACCCCGAACTCGACTATTCGCAGGTCATGCTGGTGTCGAGCCGGCACGACTGGCGCTTCGTCGGCGTGACGCACGAATACATCCACACCGATGCCGAGACGATCGACGGCGTTCTGCCGGCGCTGGCGCTTGTCCATCACGGCGACGGCGGCAACCGCTCGGCCAAGTACAGCCGCGACGTTGCGCTGCTGACGCGGGCACTGGAGGCCGATCCGGCAGACACGAGGGCGATGTTCTACCTTGCCGAGAGCTTCGCCCAGCTCGGCCGCCCGGCCGAGGCGCGCGACTGGCACCGCGCCCGCGCCGCCGCCGGCGGCTGGGAAGAGGAGCGATGGTACGCCAGCTATCGCGCCGCGGTGATGGACGGCGAGGCCGGCGCGCCCTGGCCCGAAGTCTCGACCGCATTGCTTGCCGCCTGGGCCGCGCGACCGCAACGCATCGAGCCGCTGTACGACATCATCCGCCACCACCGGCTCGCCGGCGAATTCGCGCAAGGCTACGCCTTCGCCGCGATGGCCGGGCACGGGCTCGCCTATCCCGACGATCACCTGTTCATCGCCCGCGCCGTTTACACCCACCTCTTCGCCTTTGAATACGGGCTGTGCGCCCTCGCGCTCGGGCGGCTGTCCGAGGCGATCACGGCCTTCAACGCCGTCCTCGGCGGTCCCGACGCGCCCGCCGCGGACATAGTGGCGACGGCGCGCGAAGGGCGGCGGGTCGCGGCGCTCGCCCTTCATCCGGCCCAAACGCGGCCGGCGCCGCGCGCCGCCCGTCTCGTGGTCGCGGCGCCGTTCCGCAATGCCGGGCCGTTCCTCATACGCCACCTGAATTCGATCCAGGAACAGACCGGCGTCAATGTCCGTGCGGTCTATGTCGACGACGCCTCGACCGACGGCGCGGCGGCGATGCTGCCGGAAGGCGACCCGCGGATCGAAATCGTCATCCGGACCGAGCGTCGGGGCGCCGCCTTCAACCTCCACGACATCGTGACGAACCACTGCGATCCCGACGAAATCGTGGTCTGCCTCGACGGCGACGACTGGCTGGCGGGGCCTGACGCCCTGTCCCACGTCGCGGCGCTTTACGACGATCCCGGCTGCTGGCTGAGCTGGGGCCAGTTCGAGACGCCGGACGGGCGCATGGGCTTCGCCCAGCCCTTCGCGTCGGAGGCCGATTTCCGCGGCCTGCGGCTCGGGGCGCGCGTGACGCACCTGAAAACCTTCCGTGCCGGCCTGTTCCACGCCATCGCCAGCCAGGATCCCGGTTTCGACTGCCTCAAGGACGCCAATGGGCGCTGGCTGACCGCAGCGACCGATGCCGCCGCGACGTTTCCGCTGCTCGAACTCGCGGGCTTCCACCGGGTGCGGTTCAACGACCGTGTCCTCGCCGTCTACAACGACGCCAACCCGCTGTCCCACCACACTCGGCCTGCGACCCGCGCCGCGCAGTTAGCAGCCTTCATCGAGGTGCAAGGCAAGCGCCCCTTCGCCCTCCTGACCGGGGTGCCTGCATGGGCCTGACCGCGACCGAGACCCGCGCCTTCCTGGCACAGGCCCGCGCCCTCGGGCATGACGCGGCGCGGCTTCTCGACGGGGCGGAGGAGCGGTGCGACTTCGGCCTCCCGGCGCTAGACCATGGCCGGGTCTTCTCGACAGCCGACGACGCCTCGCTAGCGCGGCGGGCGGAACATTTCTTCAACCCGACCATCGCGGCGCGGCGGCGTCTCGGCCAGGGCGTCCATGACCGCTGCGAAGCCGGTGTGTTCGCCGGGCTGCCGGTGGCGCAGTCCGACCTCGCCGGGATGGCGGGACACCTGCCCTTCCCGGTTCGCGCGTCGAGCGAACTCACCCGCCGCATCCCCGCCGGCACCGAGTGGAACGTCAGCGCCCGGCCGGGCGACTGGGGCCGCGAATACCGCGACGACGTCGTCCGCGTGGTCAACCTCGGCACCCTGATCGTGGAGCCGGGAGCGCGGCTGGTGGTGCAGGGGAACCTGTTCTTCCTGCTGTGCCAGCGCCTGATCCATCTGGGCGAGGACGATTCCGACGGCTGGCAGATCGGCGTGCTGGCCACGCCGTTCTCGGTCGATCCCGGGACCGGTCCCGACGACGGAGCGCGCGGGCGGGACGGCGAGCCCGGCCGGGCCGGCGCCGACGGCAT
>NZ_JBIRCY010000119.1:0-9230 GCF_044326205.1 Mesorhizobium sp. IMUNJ 23232 | reverse complement strand
CCAGATCGTCGACGCCGACGGCGACGAGGTCGACGACTCCTGGGGCTTCAACCTGCGCTTCCAGCGCACGTTCTGATCGACCTTCACAGGTTTAAAAGAAAACCCGGCGGGCAACCGCCGGGTTTTTTGCTGTTGGAATGGCCTTTTCGTTGTCGGAAGAAAACCACGGATGAAATATCGAGGCGCGACCTCGTGGCTACTCGATCGGTCGATTGCTATCGCAGCATCAGTACCATGCAGGAGGCACCTGTTTCGGCAGCCGGCGCGAATGGCTCGCGGATGATGAGACCCCCTGAATCGGCAAGAATCCGCAGCATCGAGGAATCCTGGATGCCGAACGGCGTCGCGGTAAGCTGTCCGTTCACGATGTCGATTTTCGCCCGAACATAATCTTGCCGAAGGTCATTGGCCGGCATTGCCGCGCCCAGCACAGCGGGGCGTATATCGTGCTCCCCCTTGTGCGCGCCGAGCTGCGCGACAAGCGGCTTCAGAAAAAGGTGGGAGCATACGAGGCTGGCCACCGGATTGCCCGGCATGCCGATGAATCGTGTTTTGCCTCGCCGCCCGAACATCAGCGGTTTGCCGGGCCGCATAGCGATCTTCCAGAAATCGAGCTTGACGCCTTGCCAGCCGAGCACCTCGTGGACGAGGTCGTGGTCGCCGACCGACGCGCCGCCCAACGTGACGACGACGTCGGCGCCGGCCTGTGTCGCTTCCGCCAGCCGCGCCGCTGTGGCGTCGCGATCGTCGCCGACAATGCCGAGGTCAAGCACCCGCGCGCCGGCCGCAGCAGCAATCGCGGCGACACCGTAGGCGTTCGACGAAATGATCTGGTCCGGTCCGAGTTCGCTGCCCGGGGGCAGCAATTCGTCGCCAGTGGCGATGATGGCCACCAACGGCCGGACGACCACGTCGAGAACCGCATGGTTGGCAGACGCGGCAAGCGAAAGTGCCGCGGCACCCAGCACGCGGCTTTGATCCAGCAGCTTTTCGCCTTCCGAAAAATCCAGTCCGCGCCGCCTGATATGCCGGCCCGCCGCCACCGTCTCGAAAACCTCGATGGCATTCGAGCCCAGCGGTCGCGTGTTCTCCTGGATGACGATTGTGTCGGCGCCTTCCGGCATCGGCGCGCCAGTGAGGATGCGCACCGCCTGTCCTTGCGCCAGCTCGCCACGATACCCGCGTCCTGCCGCCGATACGCCGATGACGTCAAGCCGCACCGGCACTTTCGCGACATCCGCGACACGAACGGCATAGCCGTCCATGGCGGAAGCGTCGAAAGGCGGCTGCGTCCTCAGCGCCATCAACGGGCCAGCCAGTACCCGGCCGGCAGCCTCATGCAGCGCTACTCGCTCGGATGCCAGCGGCATTGCGCCGTCGAGCAGCAGCCGCAACGCATCGGCGACGGGCAGCAGTGCCATGTCACTCCGCCGCCCGAAAATCGCCGGACTTGCCACCGGTCTTCTCGACCAGCCGAATTCCGGAGATGACCATGCCGCGATCCACCGCCTTCGCCATATCGTAGATCGTCAGGCAAGCGACCGAGGCAGCCGTCAGCGCCTCCATCTCGACACCCGTCTTGCCGGTCACCCTGGCGAGCGCGGTCACGCGCAGGCCGGGCAGGGCGGTGTCCTCGGCGATATCAACGCTAACCTTGGTCAAGAGCAGCGGGTGGCAGAGCGGGATCAGTTCATGCGTGCGTTTTGCTGCAAGAATGCCCGCGATCCGGGCTGTGCCGATCACATCGCCTTTCTTGGCATTACCGGCAACGATCATCGCCAACGTCTCCGGCTGCATGGCGACAAAACCTTCGGCGACGGCCGTCCGCACCGTCTCGTCCTTTTCGCCGACATCGACCATGTTCGCCTGGCCGTCGGGGCCGAGATGGGTCAGCACTGCCGGCTTTTGAGACGCCATTCAGCCGAGCCCGACGGATACGGCGGCTTCGCCATAAAGCAGCGCGCGGGTCGCCTGCGTTACGTCCTGGCGGCGCATCAGGCTCTCGCCGACCAGGAACGTCTCGATGCCGGCATTTGCCAGCCGGCGGCAGTCGTCATGTGAAAAAATGCCGCTTTCGCCGACCAGCAGCCGGTCGCTCGGCACCAGATTGGCGAGCCTTTCCGAAACGGCGAGGTCGACGTTGAAACTGTGCAGGTCGCGGTTGTTGATGCCGATCAGCGGCGAGGCCATCGCCAGCGCCCGCTCCATCTCCGCCTCATTGTGCACTTCGATCAGAACATCCATGCCGAGATCGAGCGAAGCGTCCTCGATCGCCCGCGCCTCGTCGTCATCGACGGCTGCGAGCACGATGAGCACCGCGTCGGCGCCCCAGGCTCGTGCTTCATGGACCTGATAGGGATCAAACATGAAATCCTTGCGCAGGACGGGCAGGGCGGTCGCCTCGCGCGCCTGCGCCAGATATTCCGGCGCTCCCTGGAAGGAAGGCGCGTCCGTCAACACCGACAGGCATGCCGCCCCGCCAGCCTCATAGGCGCGCGCTAGCGCCGGCGGGTCGAAATCGGCGCGGATCAACCCGCGCGACGGGCTCGCCTTCTTGATCTCGGCAATCAGCCCGTAGCTGCCGCGCCGCCGCTTGGCGCGCAAGGCTTCGACGAATCCACGCACCGGCGCGGCATCGCGCGCCCGGGCTTTTACTTCCGCGAGCGGCACACTGATCTTGGCAGCCGCGATTTCCTCGCGCTTGTATTTCTCGATCTTCTTCAGAATGTCGACCACGGCTCTATCCGTTCGATACCGCAACCAGGCGTTCGAGCACGACCGCGGCGCGCCCGCCGTCGATTGCCGCCGTAGCAAGCCTTATGCCATCGGCCAGATCCGTCGCCTTACCAGACAACACAAATCCCGCGCCGGCGTTCATCAGCACCGTGTCGCGATAGGCGCCTGGCTTGCCTTCCAGCGTCGCCCGCAGGGCGGAAGCGTTGAACGCCGCATCGCCGCCGCGCAACTCCTCGCGCTTGCGGCGGACGAGCCCGAAATCCTCCGGCTTGAGCACAAAACTCCGGACCGTACCGTCGACGAGTTCCGCTACGCTGGTCTCGCCGGTCGTGGTGATCTCGTCCAGCCCGTCGCCATGCGCCACCCAGGCGCGCTCGGCGCCGAGCTGTTTCAGCGTTTCCGCGACCGGTGCGATCCATTCCGGCGAAAACACGCCGACCATCTGGCGGCGCACCCCCGCCGGATTGGACAGCGGGCCGAGCAGGTTGAAGATCGTGCGCGTGCCAAGTTCGGCGCGCACCGGCCCGACATGGCGCATCGCCGGATGGTGTGACGGCGCGAACATGAAACCGACGCCGGCCTCGCGGATACAGGTTGCGATGGCTTCCGGCGCAAGGTCGATCTTCACACCGAGCGCGGTCAGCACATCAGCTGCGCCGGTCTGCGAAGAGAGCCCGCGATTGCCGTGCTTGGCGACCGGCACGCCGCCGCCGGCAATCACGAAGGCGGAGGCCGTCGAGATGTTGACGCTGTGCGAGTTGTCGCCGCCGGTGCCGACAATGTCGATCGCGCCGTCCGGCGCTTCGACGGTCAGCATCTTCTCGCGCATGGTCGCGACAGCGCCGGAAATTTCGGAAACCTGCTCGCCGCGCACGCGCAACGCCATCAGGAAGGCGCCGATCTGCCCCGGCGTCGCTTCGCCCGACATGATGATGTCGAACGCGTCCTTTGCTTCCTCGAAGGAGAGGACGGAGCCGCCGGCGACCTTGGCGATATGGGGCTTCAGCGTGCTCATCTGAGCTAGAAGGCCAGCGCCTGGGCGATCGCTGCTTGGTCGACGCGCACTTCGTATTCGCCCTGCAGCCGTGCCACCAATTGGTCGAGCAGATCGTCCGAAAGACCGGAGGCGAAGTTCCTGCGGGCATCCTCGGCGATCGCGTCGGCGCCGGAGGCAGCAGGCTCGAACACTTCCGTCGCCTTGAACAGGATGCGGGCGTCGCCTGCCGGCGCGGCAAAGGCACCCGAACCGCCCTCGGCCACCGCGAAAACCGCGCTGACGCCGTCACGGCCGAAATCCGCATCGTCCGCCCCGCGCTTGAGGCCGCGCTTGGTCTGCTTTTCCAGCTTCAGTTCGCCGGCGATCACGTCGAGTGTGGCCCCGTCCTTCAGCCGCTTCTCCAACTCCGTGACCTTGTCGGCAAGGCGCTTTTCGGTTTCCGCCGCGATCCAGTCGGCGGTGACCTTCGCCTTGACCTCGTCGAGCGGGCGGTCGCGCGCCGGCGTGATGCCCTGGACCTCGAAGAACACATAGCCGTCCGAGCCGATATTGACTGCCGGGTTTTCAACGCCGACCTCGGTGTCGAAGGCGGCGCGCAGCAATTCGGCCGACGCCGGCAGGTCGTTGATGATCGTCTCGTCCTGCTTTCTGCCCGACTGGTCGACCGCCTCTACCGTCGTGACCTTGAGTTTCAGCTTGTCGGCGGCTTCGGCAAGCGTATCGCCGCCGGCGCGTGCGTCTTCATAGGAATCATGGACGTCGAGCAGGACGCGGTGGGCTTCGCCCAGCGCAAGATCCTTGCGGATTTCGGGGGCGACTTCCTCGAAGTATTTTACCACTTCGGGGTTGATTGCGGTGACGCGCACCAGCACCGGCCCGAACGTGCCGTCGACCACGCCGCTGACCTCGTTATCCCCAAGCGCGAAGGCGGCCTCGGCCACTGCCTTGTCGGGCATCCTGTCCTTGGCGAGCGTGCCGATCTGCACGTCGGCGAGCGTCTTGCCTTGCCCCTCGACGATTTTCTCGAAGGTCGTGCCGCTCTTAAGCGAGGCTACCGCGGCGTTGGCGGCATCCTTGGACGGCAAGACCAGTTGCTCGATCGTGCGCGTCTCCGCCGTCGTGTAGCGGGCCTTGTTCTTGTCGTAGTCGGCGCGGACCTGCTCGTCGGTGATGGCGCCCTCGTCGGCGATGTCGGCCGGCTCCAGCTTGACATAGGCGATCTTGCGGTATTCGGGCGCCGAATACTGCTTCTTGCGCTCATCGAACCAGGCCGAGAGTACCGCGTCCTCCGGCGCCTCTACCGGCTCGACCAGCGAACGCGGCAAAGCGAGATATTCCGCCGTGCGGTCCTCGCCATTGTAAAGCGAGACGGCGCGCAGGAAAGTGTCGGGGGCCTTGATGCCGTCGGCGACGGCTTCGACGATCTGCTGGCGGATCGCCACCTGGGCGCGGTTTTCGAAGTAATCCTCCGGGCGCATGCCGATCTGGCTGAGCACGTAATCGAACTGCTGGCGGTTGAACTTGCCGTCCTGGCCGTGGAAGGCCGGATCCTCGGCGGTGAGCGAGGCGATGCGATCCTTCGAAAGGCCAAGGCCCAGCTTGCGGGCCTGCTCGTCCAGCACGGCGCCCGAGACGAGCTGCGCCAGCACCATATTGTCGACGCCGAACGCCGTCGCCTGCTCGCGGGTCAGCCGCTGGCCGAGGCGCTGCGACAGCACGTTGATCTGGCGGTCGTAGGCGAGGCGGTATTCGGTCGCGGAGACCGAGGTTCCGCCGGCGGTGATCAGCGGATGGCTGCCCAGGCCGGTGTTCACCTGCCCGGAGATTCCCCAGATCGCAAAACTCACCACCAGCAGCAAGAGCAGGAGCTTGGCAACCCATGTGCCGGCCGCGGATCGTAGAGCTTCGAGCATGGAACAGTCCGTTGAAGGCCCATCGGGATGGGCGAAGTCCGTGAAGGATCGGCAATAACGCCCTTGCGGGCAAGTGTCGATTGCTTTGTGACCTGATTTTGCTACGGAGGGTCCGGTCCATGGTCGTTGGGAGTTGAGAATGTCGTCGCCGATTCATCCGCTGGTCGCCGGTAACTGGAAAATGAACGGCGTCGGCGCGTCGCTTGCCGAGTTGCGCTCGATCGGCCGCGAGTTCCTGTCCGGCATCGACGCCGAGACCGACGCCCTGATCTGCGTGCCGGCGACATTGATCACCCGGGCAGTCGAAGTCCTCGGCAATACGCCGGTCAAGGTCGGCGGACAGGACTGCCACGCCCTGGCGAGCGGCGCGCATACCGGCGACATCTCCGCCGAGATGCTGAAGGATGCCGGCGCATCCCATGTCATCGTCGGCCACTCGGAGCGCCGCACCGACCATGGCGAGACCGACGCGATCGTCCACGCCAAGGCCGAAGCCGCATGGCGTGCCGGCCTCACGGCAATCGTCTGCATCGGCGAGACGCGCGCCGAGCGCGAATCGGGCGCGACCATGTCGGTCCTGTCCCGCCAGATCGCCGGGTCCGTGTCGTCAGTCGCGACCCACGCCAACACCATCATCGCCTACGAACCGGTCTGGGCGATCGGCACGGGCCTGACACCGACCGTTGCCGATGTCGCGGAGGCGCATGCCCATATCCGCGCCGAGCTTGCCGCCCGGATTGGCGAGGAGGCGAAGCGCACACGCATCCTCTATGGTGGATCGGTGAAGCCGTCGAACGCCAAGGAATTGCTGTCGATCGACAACGTCAACGGCGCGCTGGTCGGCGGGGCCAGCCTCAAGGCGCGCGACTTCCTCGGCATCGCCGAAGCGTATCTGAGTTTCTAGCGCATCCGCTACTCGGCGCTTTTTTTCATCGCTTCCGCAGGCTGCCGGTCGCCAACACCGGCCACGTCCTGCCGTTCGCTGGCTCTCCTTCAACGGGCTTCTCTCCGGGGGCCTTCTGCATGCTGACCCGGCGACACCCGGATTTCCGATGGCCGAACCACCGGATATACTGGCCATATGGCAGAGCGTCGACATTCCTTCGGCCCGTTTGTTCTCGACACCGGCCGCGGACTGCTGCAGCGGGACGGTAAATCCGTTGCTGTCAGCGGACGCGCCCTGGCGATCCTCGAAGCCTTGCTTGAGGCCGAAGGCGAGACGGTCCCCAAGGCCGGCCTGCTGGAGCGCGGCTGGCCAGGAACGATCGTCGAGGAAGGCAATCTCACCGTGCAGATCGCGGCGCTGCGGAAGGCGCTCGGTCCTGCTCCGGATGGGCGGGAATGGATCACCACGGTTCCGCGGCTGGGCTATCGCCTGCCTCGCCCGAATGGGAGTCTGGCGGAGGCGCAAGACGACCTTCCTTCCAAACCTACGCTCGCCATTCTGCCGTTTGCCGTCATCGGAACCGATTCCGAGCAGGAGTATTTCGCTGACGGCGTCGTCGAAGAGATCATCACCGCGCTCAGCCGTTTCCGCCGCTTTTCGGTTGTCGCCTGCAACTCCGCCTTCACTTACAAAGGCCGTGTGCTCGACGTGCGGCAGGTGGCGAAAGAACTCGGCGTCCGCTACGTGCTGGAAGGCGGTATCAGGCGTTCGGGAAATCGCCTGAGGATCACGACGCAGCTTATCGATTGCGCGAGCGGCACGCATCTCTGGGCGTCGACCTTCGATGGATCGCTTGACGACGTCTTCGACTTTCAGGATCGCATAACCGAGAGCGTGGCGACCCTGGTTGAGCCGCATATCCAGGCCGCCGAGATCGAGCGCTCCCGGCGGGAACGGCCTGGCAGCGTCGCGGTCTACGATACCTATCTGTCCGTCGTGCCCAAAATCCTCGCGGAATCGGAGGAGGCGAACGCCGAAGCGGACGCACTGCTTGCCCGAGGCCTGACGCTCGATCCGGACAATGCCCTGCTGCTTGCGCATGCCGCCTGGGTGTTGGAGCACCGCATCACTATGGGCTGGCCTTCTCTTGGTCCCGACGACCGCGAAAGATGTTACGGATTTGCGCGGCGCGGATTGGTGAGGGCGGCAGGCGACCCTACGGTCATGGCGCATTGCGCCATGGCGCTGATCCAGGTCGCCCGGAAATACGACTGGGGCATGGCCGTGCTCACGGCGGCGCTGGAAGCCAATCCGAACAACATGCAGGTCGTCACGGCGGCGGGAGTCGCCAATCTGCATTGCGGCAGCGTGGCGGACGCGCTCGCCCTGTTTCATCGCGCAAGGCGGCTATCGCCCCGCGATCCCTTCGCGCATATCTCGCTGTGCGGGACGGCGCACGCACAGATGATCCTCGGCAACTACGAGGAAGCATTGACCTCGGCTGCCCAGGCGATTGCCGTCAATCCGAACTTCGATGCGACCTACTGGATGCTGATCTCCGCCAATGCGCATCTCGGACGCATGGAGGAGTCCCGGCGTTTTCTGGACGAGTTGCGAAGGATATCTCCGGGCGTCACGGTGGCCCGCATCCAGGCCGGGCAGCCCGCGAAGGATCCGACGCGCTTGGCCGCCATCCTCGAAGGGCTTCGCATCGCCGGTCTTCCCGAAGACTGACGCGCGCCAAGACCGTTTGGAACTTTTTGGAATTTTTCGGCCCTCGCCAAGGGACATAAACGCGCCGGCTCCTCGAAAGTACTCCTCCGAAATGCCGATTGGCGCGCAATCCGAGGAGTCCGGAATGTTGACGACCTTGACGATCCTTTCTCTCGACCAGGGCAAGATTTATAGCGAGGCGGACCGCGACACGTGCAGCACCCCGACGGTTGCCGGTCTCGTTCGGCCGTTTGCCTGGCTTCGAAGACTTGCCGAAATCTTTTCCCGGCATCGTTTGCGGGGAGTGGAATCGGCTCCCGAACTCGAATGCGACCCGAATCTCGTGACCCCACAACCCGCAGGGGCGACGCATCTAGCCGCCGTCGCGAGTGCATGTCCGATCTTGCGACCGGCAACTGATCCTACACAATGAGGACAAGCTTGCCGTCCCTCCCGCCTGCTGAAAAACCTCAGTTCACCGCCCGACCGGTTGCAATCACGGCTTTGAGCCCCATATTCCCGGCGGGCTTGGAAATGCCACGAAAGCCATGTATTGAGCCGCCACGTTTCGGCAGGGCATCCCTGTCTGCATTCTGGATTCTGCCGGGGAAGTTATGGAAACTGTCGTCATCGTCATCCATCTGATGATCGTGCTCGCGCTTGTCGGCGTGGTGCTGCTGCAACGGTCGGAAGGCGGTGGACTGGGCATCGGCGGCGGTTCCGGCTTCATGACGGCGCGGGGTGCTGCCAATGCCCTGACGCGCGCCACCGCGATCCTCGCCGCGGCCTTCTTTGCTACCTCCCTGGTTCTGTCGCTGATCGCCCGCTACGGCGACCGTCCGATCGACATTCTCGACCGCGTGCCGGCCACGCAGGGCGAGGGCGGTGGCGTGCTCGACCAGCTCGGCGGTTCCGACGTCCCGTCGGCCCCGGCTCCCGCCGCCCCGGCTGATGCGACACCGCCGCCCGCCAACCCGCCGGCATC
>NZ_JBIRCY010000118.1:0-9339 GCF_044326205.1 Mesorhizobium sp. IMUNJ 23232 | reverse complement strand
CTGTCGGCGCCTGGCCAAGGACTGGGAATGCCTCAACGCCAGGGCACTCGCTTTCCTAAAGCTCGCCTCCATCCGCCTCATGATCAGAAGACTTTGTAATCCATCATAAAGTTACCGGACTGACTCTTATAGAATCCCTAGTCGCGTCCATCCAAAGAGCCGAAAATTTCCGCTTAAAATCGTGCGTATGTATCACTTTTTGCATTCTAGGCGCTTGATCACGAAAGCTGGTCATGGCGTTGAGAAAAGATGTTACTCTCGTGTTCGCGCGTACGCGCTGATCTTGAAAATAGTCGAATGAGGAAAATGGGAACAATAAATATCTTCTAGCGCTGGAAAGTAAAAACTCCTCAAAATCATCGAGACAGTAAACAATCTGCATAAAGCACTCTTCAAGATGCATATATTCCATCAAAAATGACCGAGACAATTCAATATCTTTGTATTGACTCTCTGATAGAATCAAATTGTACCCTTCGCTTATGGAAAAGGGCTCTATCCAGTAGCCTTGATGAGTCATTTGGTCCGCCCGTCTTAATCTACCCCCGCATTTTCTCGCCTGCCGGATCGAACAGCGGCTGGACGTTGATCCGTGCCGGGCGGCGGTGGCCGAGAATCTCGATCTCGAACATGCCCTCGCTCTCGTTCTCGGCAAGCTCCGCCGGCACATAGCCCTGCGCCAGCGATTTCTCGACGAAATGCGCGTAGCCGCCGGACGTGACCCAGCCGACCACCGACCACTCGCCGTCATGGATGCCGCGCACGGCGGAAGCGCCGGTGGCGGCGGTCGAACCGCGAACCGGCTTGCCCGTAGCATCGAAACGCGGGGCGCCGAAATCGTGCGTCTTGCCGACCGCGCCGAAATCCTTGCCATTCACCTTCGCCCAGATCGGTTCGTCGCCCATGACGTCGGCGTCGAGCGCATCGACGATCAGCGAGACGCGGCGCAGCTTCGGTCCATCGGCCTTTTCCTTTGCAGCCGCGTCGCGGCCAACAAAATCGTTCTTCTCCAGCCGGATGAAGCGGTCCATGGCGCCTTCGAACGGCCCGTAGATCGGACGAAGTTCACGGAACCAGGTCGGAAAGTTCTTTTCCAGCCGCATGGACAGCAGGGCGCGCATGCCGAAATCGACGATGCCGAATTCCTGGCCGGCGGCTTTGATCGCCGCATAGACCAGCCGCTGGTAGGCCGGCTGCATCCAGATCTCGTAGCCTAAATCACCGGTGTAGGTGACGCGGTTTACCATGGCTGGCGCACCGCCGACCGCCATCTCGCGGAAATCCATGAATTTGAAGGCTTTCGTCGACACATCCTCGTCGACCAGCTTTTGCAGCAGCGCCTGCGCCTTCGGGCCGGCGATTGAGAGGCCGACGAGCGTCTGGTCGAAACGGTGGATGCGTACCGACCCGTCCTTCGGCAGGTGCTTCTCGAACCAGCGCATGTGATACTTTTGCGCGGCCGACGAGCCGAAGATCATGAAGCGCTCGTCGCCGGCGCGGGCTATGGTGAAGTCGCCGATCAGTTTTCCGAATTCGTTGAGCATCGGGGTGAGCACGATGCGGCCCTTTTTCGGCATGCGGTTGGTCATCAGGCGGTTCAAGAAATCCTCCGAACCGCTTCCGCTGACTTCATATTTGGCGAAATTGGCGATCTCGGTGACGCCGACCTTTTCGCGCACCGCCCGCACCTCGGCGCCGACCTGCCCGAAATCGTTGGAGCGGTGGAAGGAAACGATGTCCTTCGGCTCTGTGCCCTTCGGCGCGAACCACAGTGGCGTCTCCAGGCCCCAGCTATCGCCCATGACGGCGTTCTGCGCCACCATGACGTCGTAGAGCGGCGTGGTCTGCGCCGGCCGCGCCGCCGGCAGCTCCTCATTGGGGAAGCGGATGGAAAAACGCCGCGAATAGTTTTCGCGGACCTTCGCGTTGGTGTAGCGCAGGCTCGCCCACTCGCCCCAACGTGCCACGTCCATGCCCCACACGTCGAAGCCCGGATCGCCGTTGACCATCCAGTTCGACAGCGCCAGCCCGACGCCGCCGCCCTGCGAAAAACCGGCCATGACGCCGCAGGCCACCCAGAAATTGGTCAGGCCCTGCACCGGACCGACCAGCGGGTTGCCGTCCGGCGCGAAGGTGAAGGGGCCGTTGATGATCTGCTTGATGCCCGCCTTCTCGATGCCCGGAAAATGCTTGAAGCCGATCTCCAGCGACGGCGCGATGCGGTCGAGGTCGGGCGGCAGCAATTCGTGGCCGAAATCCCACGGCGTGTTGACCGGCGACCACGGCTTGCAGGCCTTTTCATAGGTGCCGAGCAGGATGCCGTTGCGCTCCTGGCGCGTATAAATCTCACCCTTGAAGTCGAGCACGCCGACCATTTCGCGGCCGGTCTCCCTGTTGAAGGCTTCGACCTCGGGCATCGGCTCGGTCAAGAGGTACATGTGCTCCATGGCCAGCACCGGCAGCTCGACGCCGACCATGCGGCCGATCTCGCGCGCCCACAAGCCGCCGCAGTTCACGACATGCTCGGCATGCACGACGCCCTGTTGGGTAATCACGTTCCAGGTGCCGTCCGGCTGCTGCGTCAATTCCCTAACCGGATTGCGCAGCACGATCTCGGCGCCCAGCTTTTTCGCCGCCTTCGAGTAGGCGATGGTCGTGCCGGAGGGGTCGAGATGGCCCTCGACCGGATCCCACATGGCGCCGACGAAATTGGTCTCGTCCATCAGCGGGAACATCGCCTTGGCCTCGGACGGCGTGATCAGCTCGGTGTCCATGCCGAGATAGCGGCCTTTTGCGTGGGCCAGCCGCAGAAAATCCATGCGCTCCGGCGTGTCGGCCATCATCACGCCGCCGGTCAGGTGCAGCGAGCAGGACTGGCCGGAAATTTCTTCGAGCTCCTTGTAGAGTTGCACCGTATAGGCCTGCAGCTTCGCCACGTTCGGGTCGCCGTTCAGCGTGTGAAAACCGCCCGCCGCATGCCAGGACGAGCCGGAAGTAAGCTCCGAGCGTTCGATCAGCATGATGTCGGTCCAGCCGGCGCGAGCGAGGTGATAGAGCACCGAGCAGCCGACGACGCCGCCGCCGATGACAACCGCTTTGACGTGGGATTTCATTGAGTTGGGTCCGTTACTGCAAAGATTGAATCAGGTTGTTTGAAGTCTCAGGCTGCGGCAATCGCTTCGATCTCCAGCAGCCATTTCTCATCGAAAATGCCGGTGATGATCGTGGTCAACGCCACCTTGCGCCCGCCGAGCGCCTCGTCGCGGGTGGAGCGGTAGTCGGCGATGTATTTTCGGTCCGACAGGAAGATCGTCACCTTGACGAGATTGTCGAGCGTCATGCCGGCAGCGGCGAGCTGGGCGATGACGTTTTTCCAGGCAAGCCGCGACTGGTCGGCGAAATTGTCCGGAATGCCGCCGTCGACGGCGACCGGAATCTGGCCGGAGATGAACAGGATGCGGCTGGCGCCGGACACTTCCATGGCTTGATGGTAGGTCGGGGCGGCCGGCGCGTCGGGAGCGTTGACGGGTCGGAGGTTCATATCGATTCCCCGGCAAGAGCGGCGAAAGACGTTGGAGATGGACGCGAATACACGAAGCGGAAATCAAATGCTGCGACATCACCGGCAAGCCGGCCGTCCAGGGCGGCGAGGATGGTTTCGCAAACGGATGTGCGCCCCTTCAGGACGTCATGGCTCCAGAAGCGCAGGACCGAATACCCCTTTGCGCGCATGAATTCGTCGCGCCGGCGATCATAGCTGCTGTCGGCATGCTGGGAGCCATCGAGCTCGATAACGAGTTTTTTCTTACGGCAGCAGAAGTCGGCGAAGTAGGACCCTATCGGATGCTGGCGAACAAACTGATGACCTGCAAGCCGGCGCCCTTTCAGGTCCTGCCACAGCAAACCTTCGGCGCTGTTTTCAACCCAACGCAGTGTCCGGGCGCGTTCTGTCGTACCTGGTTTGCGACGACTCCGTGATTTTCCGATGGGCCGCCCCCCCTCCGCCTCGCTTCGCTCGGCACCTCCCCCCCACTCCGTGGGGTGGAGGATAGGTGCTGCGGCTGATGACGGCCTATCCTCCACCCCACGGAGTGGGGGGGAGGTGTCGAGGGCCTTTTCGGCCTGAGACGGAGGGGGGGACCTTTTCATAAAGCGAGGTGTCCTGAGCAGCAGATTCCTAGTCTGTGGGCCAAACTCAAAAATCCGTCGGCGCGCCGCCTTCGGCGCGGCGCTTTTCGACAAAAGCTTCAAGTTCCTCGCGGATGGCGGGGTCCATCCACGGCTCCTCGTAGCTCGCCAGCCGCTCCTTCCAGACGCGGTTCGCCTTTTCCATGGCTGTGGGAGAACCGGCCTCCGCCCAGGTCTCGAAATTGCGCCAGTCGGAGATGATCGGTGAGTAGAACGCCGTCTTGTAGCGGTCCTGCGTGTGCTGCGTGCCGAAGAAATGCCCGCCCGGCCCGACCGAGCGGATGGCGTCGACCGCAAGCGCGTCCTCCGACAGGTCGAGCGGCGTCAAAAACTCCGCCACCATCTGCAGCAGGTCGATGTCGAGGATCGTCTTCTCATAGGAGCAGCGCAGCCCGCCCTCCAGCCAGCCGGCACCATGCAGCATGAAGTTTGCGCCCGCCTGCACCGCACCCCACAGCGAAAACACGCTTTCGTAAGCCGCCTGCGCGTCCACCGTGTTGGCGGCGCAGGTGTTGGAGGTGCGGTAGGGGATCCTGTAGCGCCGCGCCAGTTGCCCGCCGACAAGCTGCGCCTTCATGTATTCCGGCGTGCCGAAGGCCGGCGCGCCCGACTTCATGTCGACGTTGGAGGTGAAGCCGCCGTAACCCACCGGCGCGCCCTTCCTCACCATCTGGGTGAAGGCGATGCCGGCCAGCGCCTCGGCGTTCTGCTGCACCAGCGCGCCGGCGATGGTGACCGGCGCCATGGCGCCCGACAGCGTGAACGGCGTGACAATCACCACCTGGCCGGCTGACGACATCTGGATGATGCCCTCCATCATCGGCACGTCGAGTTTTAGCGGCGAATTGGTGTTGATGATCGTGTAGACCGACGGCTCCTCCAGCATCTGCTCACGCGAAATGCCGCGGGCGATGCGGGTGATCTCGATGCCGTCGACGTTGCGCTCCTTGCCCAGCGAATAAATGTGAAAGACCTTGTCGGTCAGAACAGCCAGGTCGCGGATGCATTCGAGGTGGCGTACCGACGGGTGGATGTCGATCGGCTCCACGGGATAGCCGCCGGTGGTGTTCAGAATGTTGTGCATCTGCGCCAGCCGCAAAAAATTGCGGAAGTCGCGCTGGTTGCCGGGCCGGCGGCCGCCATCGAGGTCCGAACAGTTGGGCGCCGACGCCATCTGCGACAGCACGAGGTTGTTGCCGCCGAAACGCACATTATGCGCCGGGTTGCGGGCGTGGATGGTGAATTCGGACGGGGCGTGTGCGACGAGTTCCAGGATCATGTCGGCATCGAAACGCACGCGCTCGCTGCCCTCGCGCACGTCGGCGCCATGCTCCTTCATAATTTTGCGCGCGCCGTCATGCAGCACGTCGACGCCGATCTCCTTCAGCACGCGCAGCGAGGCGAGATGGATCGATTCCAGCTCGTCGTCGGAAATCAGTTTTGTCGGCTGGAACGGAATCTTGAGCTGCCGGAACGGCGGCTGCTCGAACGTGGCCGAACCCCGGGCGCGGCTTCCCGCCCGACCGCCGCGACGGGTGCGCTCGGTGGCGACGATCGGTTCGGCAGGTTGGACGGCGGCATTCATGCGGGCACTCGCGAACAAGCAAGAGGATTGAGGCCGCATATTGCCGCTTGCGCAAGGCAGCGACAGCGGGGCCAGCGACTCCCAGCAATGGGGAAGCGACATCAGCCGGAATACGGTCTGTCGATATTCAGGCCATGACGGCCTGCAAATGGTGCTTTTCTGCGCTTCCGATGCTCATGTACCTTCACGTACACTGCGCTTCGGTTCTCGAAAAACATCATTTTCGGCTCGTCCTGACCCGAATCTCAACAGACCTTCGGCAGCCGCCGTCAGGTGCCGGAGCGGTTGATGATGTTGGCCTGGTCGCGGGTGATGATCGTGCCGGTTCGAAGATGGCCGGGCGCGCTGAGGTGCGCCGCCTTGGTGCTGTGGCCGAGGCGGAGCAGATGCATCGTCTCGTGCGCCAGCACTTCAGCGGCGTCGTGTCCGGTGTCGTCCTCCAGGATGCAGTTGCGTTCCCACCAGCGGACCGCTGCGTCGGTGCGGTCGATCCGTGGCGTATCGTCGTCCTCGAATTCCCTGACGAAAAAGACGTTGAAGTCGGCGGATGGATCGGCGTTCCGGGTGACGATCTCCCACTCGTCGCGCTTCCAGGGTTTTTCCGGGTCGCCGGCATCGTAGACCACCTTGCCGAGGCGTTGGCGCAGGTTGAGGATTTTCGCGCTCTTGGACTCCAGCCTGACATTCGCCTGGGGTGTCAGCAGTTCGTTGGCGCCTCGGATCATGTCCTCCAGATCGGCGATACGGCGCGCCGTCGTCTGGCGGCGGCCGGCCTCGACATAGTGGAAGGCGGTTCCGACCAGTTTCTGCGCCTTGACGCTGACTTCGAGCAGGCCCTCGGATACAAACGGATCGGACAGGCTCGTTCCCGGCGGAGCCCAGTCGATAAAGGCTTTTCCCCCACGAATCCCCGTCAGTTTGAGCAGGCTGTAGCCGGCGGCGAAGGATTCCGTCGCCGTCAGCGAGGCAGCGGAACCCGAGGGGACATGCACGCGCGGAGCGAGGCCAAACGTTCCCGAAGCCATCAGAAAACGCATGCCGCCCACGGGCAACATCTGCCATGGAGGCGACGCCTTTGCGTCGAAACCCCAGTGGCCCGGAAACTGCGTGTAGGATACGGCCATGGCCTCATCTCCTGCAGCCGCCGGTCGAGGCCGTAAGGATCGCCCGGTGCGGCGGCGTGTGGGCCGAATGCCTCGATTTATCGGGCCTGCGGCCGGAAATCGCCGTGAATCCTAGCGCTGCGCGGTAACGACACGATTGCAGCGGATGCCATTTCGGTATCAAAGCCGGCGCAAAGCTGAACATGCCGGACGATCTGGATGCGCAACAAGACCTCCGATGGAACTTACGACGTCGCCGTCATCGGCCTCGGCGCCATGGGCAGCGCCGCGCTGTTCCACCTGGCGCGGCGCGGAAAACGGGTGGTCGGCATCGAGCAGTTCCGGCCCGGCCACGACCGCGGTTCCTCGCATGGCGAATCGCGGGCGATCCGGCTGGGTTATTTCGAACACCCGTCCTATGTGCCGCTGGTGCGCCGCGCCTATGAGAACTGGCGGGAACTGGAAAGCCTGACCGGCGAGACCGTGCTGACCGTCACCGGCATACTTGAAGCAGGCAAACCGGGCGGTATGCTGGTCGCGGGTTCGCTCGAAGCCTGCCGATTGCACGGGCTCGACCACGAATTGCTCGATCCGGCCGAAGTCGCGCGCCGCTTTCCCGCCATCCGGTTGCCCGAAAACTATTCGGCCATGTTCCAGCCACAGGGCGGCTTCGTGCGGCCGGATCTCGCCAACGCACTCCATCTTCGCCTGGCGAAGGAGGCCGGCGCGACGGTTCTTGCAGACACCAAGGTTTTGGCGGTCGAGCCGCGCGGACAGGGCGTGCGCGTGGTGCTCGCCGACCGCGCCATCGAGGCGGGTTCGGTCGTCATCGCGGCCGGCCCATGGATCGGGGAACTCGTGCCGGAACTGAAGCCCCGGCTGTTCCTGAACCGGATGGTGCTCACCTGGTATGAGCCGAAGCGGCCGGAACTGTTCGGGCTCGGGGCGCTTCCGGTGTTCGCCATCGAAGGAGAGGATGACTTCCTCTATGGCTTCCCGGATTTCGCCGGCCTCGGCCTCAAATGCGCGTCGCATTTCGGCAGCGGCCGGCTGGCAACAGCCGACGACGCGCGCCAGGACGCCGGTCCCGCGGACGAGGCGCGAACGCGGCGGTTCCTGGAACGCTACCTGCCGGAAGGCGCGGGGCGGCTGAAGGCGATGAAGACCTGCATCTACACGATGACGCCTGACGAGGATTTTGTCATCGATACGCTGCCGGACGATCCGCGCATCGTCGTGGCGTCGCCTTGTTCCGGCCACGGCTTCAAATTCGCCAGCGTGGTGGGGGAGGTGGTTGCCGACCTGGCGACAGTGGGCGAGACGCCACACGACATCGGCCGGTTCCGGATGGGGAGATGGGGCGCCGACGCTTGAGTTCCCCCTTGAGCTATGGCGTCACACATTTCGCCACGGGCTGACGATGCCGACTCTGGCCTTGACGGTGGTGATAGTAAAGTCCCCACAGAATTTGTCGCCTGTCGATGCCCGACCTTTTTCGATTGAAACAATGACATGTGTGAATCCGATAGCCCATTTGAGGGAGGGTCGGCGAACGATCGGAGCGAAGCGCGGATCGCGAGGCGGCGGGGATCGTTTCGGAATGGAGCGTGCCGTCGCCCACCCCTGTCCTCAGGCGGCTTGGGCCGGCTTCGCCGACATATGGCCTGGCCCTGCAATTCGATGTTATCCGTCGGAAGACCGGCCTGAAATCCGGAATTGCGTAAACCGCCCCCGGGATTTCCATGATCTCCCCGATCGCCTTTGTCGGCCTCGTTGGTCATGCTTGTTCCGCGATAATCCACGAGGGTTGCCACCAACTATCTGTTTCTACTTGCCTTTACAGGCATGACATTCTTTCCGGCCGGCCTTGCGCCCAGGCTGGGAAGGCTCAGATGCGGGCCGCGCCCTCCCGAAAAATCAAGCCTTTTCAATGTGTTGCGCAAGGGGCGTGATGTCAGCCTCGCTGCGGCGCGGTCGTCAAGGATTATTTTCTTAGGACCATTGCATATGTTCACGATATGTTCCATATTGGATGCCGACCTTGTCCGAAGGAGGCGGCGGTGGAGTTTGGAGACGCGAGTACGACAATCGAGGGATACCGGGACGCGCTGAAGCATATCCTCTTGATGCTGGTCGGCATGGCCGAGATGGGGTTCGGCAGGCCGCTGTCGCTGGTGCTCGGGGAAGCCACCGTTGCGCCAAGGCCGGGACGGGCGGGGAGGACGGGGCGGAACAAACCGCCCGCGGCGCTCTGCCTTCCTCGCCACCTCTATCGCGCCATTCTTCTGCTCTTGCGCCCAGCCGAATCCGCCGCCCGGCGCCTCATCATCGCGGCAGCGCAAGGCATCGTGGTGGTGCTCCCGCCGTTTCGTCCGCGAAAGCTCAAGCCAAAAATTTCCGACACGGTGGCCGCCATGCGCCGCCTCGGCCTTGCCGTCGCCCTGTCGCAGGAGGATTTTGCCC